>NZ_JASOLI010000003.1:0-236863 GCF_030215145.1 Aerococcus sp. UMB7834
ATCGGCTAAAGCCACTCTTATCCCTTTTGCCTCCAGTCATTCCTTTCTGAACGCCTCTGCTCACACCCTGCCTAGTCAGGTTCGCAGAGGCAGAAAGGAAGTGACTTCAGCAAATGGGAACGATCGGCTAAAGCCACTCTTATCCCTTTTGCCTCCAGTCATTCCTTTCTGAACGCCTCTGCTCACACCCTGCCTAGTCGGGTTCGCAAGAGCAGACTTGAAGTGATTTCAGCTCATCAAAACGTCTGACTGGTGTCAGCCTTTTTGATGAGCCTCCAATCATTCAAGTCTACCCGCTCTTGTTCACACCCTGTAGTCGGGTTCGGTCGCGCAGAAGTGGCTCCTCTTCACAAAGCGCCGCCGAAGACTTGCCGTCTTCTCTGGCTCTTTGCTCCAGAGATCCACTTCTACCCGCGCTCCCTCACAGCCTGATTAAAGTTAAGAATATAATGAGAATAATGGCTTCGGGTTTACCTTCATCTGGAAATAGCGTAAAATAGGTCTATTGAATATTTGGAGGTTATTATGTATAAAGGTGTAATTGTTGAGGCCCTGGTGCTGGTCGTTTTTGCCGTGGTTGGGCACTTTATTGGTGAGCGCCTGCCGGAGCGAGTGCGGAAGGCTTGCATGCAGATGATCGGTGTTGTCGTGCTCTATCTGGGGATTTCCGGGGCCAGTGATTCTAAGAATTTAATTGTCTTATTAATGAGTCTCTTATTAGGGACCATTATCGGTGAGTTTATTAATATTGAAGGAGCCCTAGACCGGGGGAGTAAAGCAATCCAAAACAAGGTGGCTAGTGGGGAAGAAGCATCGCTCTTTGCGGAGGGCTTCGTGACGGCTAGCCTGGTCATCTGTGTGGGGGCGATGACCGTGCTTGGAGCCCTCCAATCTGGTCTGAACGGCGACCACAGCCTGCTCTATACCAAGTCGGTAATTGTTGCGGTGAGTTCGCTTATCTTCGGCTCAACTTACGGGATTGGGGCTGCTTTTGCGGCGCTCTCTGTCTTGGTCTACGAAGGTGGCCTGGTGACCCTAGCTGCCTGGATTGCGCCTTACCTGACGCCAGCTGTGGTGGCAGAGATGTCCGGGGCTGGTTCCATTATCCTGGTTGGCCTGGGTTTGAATATGCTGGAAATTACCGACATCCGGGTAACCAATCAGATCCCAGCAATTTTTATGCCCATCCTCCTGCTGCCTCTTTACAATCTCTTCTAAATTTAGCTGAAAAATCTCAAAATAATCCTTGCTTTTTTAATTTAGGCATGCTATTATGCAATAGTTGAAAATAATTCAATACTTACCGAAGACAGTTAGTGGCCTAAGCCTTAATTTCTAACCGAGGGAGATCGAGATTCACCGCATCAGGTGTTAGATAGTTCTCTATGTCTTCAGTGACATGGAGTTTTTTTATTGCCTGGCAATAGAAACTCTGATTAATCTTATGGAGGTGAAATAATTGAGCGAACAAGCAATTGCTAAGAAACAAGAAGAAGTTAATGTATTGGTTGACCGTATTAAAAATGCAAAATCAATCATCGTTGTTGACTACTTAGGTTTAACTGTTCAAGAAGCAACTGAATTGCGTAGCCAATTACGTGCAGAAAATGTATCATTCAAAGTTATCAAAAATACGATGATGCGTCGTGCCTTAGACACTTTAGGTGTTGAATACCACGAAGAAGTCTTCCAAGGCCCTACTGCCGTAGCATTTGGTGAAGAAGACGCAGTTGCACCTGCACGTATCTTGAAGAACTTCTCTAAAGAAGCAGAAGCTTTAGAATTAAAAGGCGGCGTCATCGAAGGCAAGACCTTAACTAAAGAAGAAATCAGCAAGATTGCTTCCCTACCAGGTCGCGAAGGTTTACTTTCAATGCTCTTATCTGTATTGCAAGCACCTGTCCGCAACGTGGCATATGCAGTCAAAGCTGTACAAGACCAAAAAGCAGAAGAAGAAGGCGCAGCTTAATTATTTGGCTGCCTAGATCCAAACAAATCATTTAAAAAACGGAGGAATAAAAAATGGCTTTAAACATTGAACAAATCATTGCTGATTTAAAAGAATCATCAATCTTAGAATTAGCAGACTTAGTATCTGCTATTGAAGAAGAATTCGGCGTTTCTGCTGCTGCTCCTGTAGCTGCTGCAGGTGCTGGTGCTGACGCAGGCGCTGCTGAAGAAAAAACTGACTTCGACGTTGAATTAACAGACGCAGGCGCTGCTAAGATCAAAGTTATCAAAGCAGTTCGTGAAGCAACTGGTCTTGGCTTGAAAGAAGCTAAAGAATTAGTTGACGGCGCTCCAGCTGTTGTTAAAGAAGCTCTTCCTAAAGAAGAAGCAGAAGCCCTTAAAGCAGCTATCGAAGAAGCTGGCGGTTCAGCAGAACTTAAATAATCTACTTCGGATCAATGAAGGAGGCTGGGACAAAAGTTCCAGCCTCTTTTTTTTAATTACGAAGATTTTTCAAAAATAGCTTCCAGTGGTTCAGGCCTGATCGACTTTTGTCACACTCTCAAAGATGTCCTACACACAAATAGAGACTCTGAGTGTGTGTTGGTAAAGGGCAGCCCACAATTGAGCCCGCCAAGTGTGTGTTGGCAAAGGGGAGCCCACAATTGAGCCCGCCAAGTGTGTGTTAGCAAAGGGGAGCCCACACTTGAGCCCGCCGAGTGTGTGTTGGCAAAAGTTAGCCCACAATTGAAGCCTCCAAGTGTGTATAGCTAGCACTTCATAAATCTTGTACGACAAGTCAAAAACAAAAAACACTGCTCCTGCTGCTTAGGAACCTTCTAGAGGGTCAGCGGCAGGAGCAGTGTTTTTGTGTTATTTTGATTTAGGCTTGAATGGCTTGGACGATTTCTTTGGCGTAGGCTTCGACGACTGGGGCACTCTCTGTGCCGTGCTTGGCGATGAGTTTGACAATGGCAGAGCCGATGATGGCGCCGTCTGATGCCTGGGACATGTCGCGGGCCTGGTCAGGCGTTGCAATCCCAAAACCGACTGCCACAGGAATATCTGTCGTTTGGCGAATGCTCTTGACGATGCTTGGGATATCAGTTTGGATGTTTTGGCGGACACCAGTTACTCCTAGGCTAGAGACGAGGTAGAGGAAGCCTTCTGCTTCGCCAGCGATGGTTTGGATCCGTTCCTTACTGGAAGGGGCAACCATGGAGATCAGGGTGATGCCGTGCTGATCACAGGCAGCCTGGAAAAGCCCTTTTTCTTCATAGGGAGCGTCAGGGATAATGATGCCGTCGATGCCTGCGTCAGCTGCTTTCTCCATGAAGCGGTCGGTGCCGTAAGCGTAGATAGGATTAGCATAGGTCATGAAGACGAGTGGGGTGTCGTGCTTTTGGCGGATGCGGCGCACGAGGTCGAAGATTTGGTCGAGTTTGACTTCCTTAGATAGGGCGCGTTCGTCGGCGGCTTGGATGGTTTCTCCTTCAGCGACAGGATCAGAGAAGGGGATTCCTAATTCAACGAGACTAGCGCCAGCAGCGATGAGGCTATCAACTACAGCTTCGCTAGTAGCCAGATCAGGGTCGCCGCAGGTAATGAAGGGGATAAAGGCCCTGGTTTCAAAGGCGGCTTGGATGCGTTGGGTACTTGGCTTAGTCGTCATAAATTTCTACTCCTTTATAGCGGGCGATGGCGGCCACATCTTTGTCACCGCGACCGGATAGGGTGATCATTACACTCTGGTTCTTATCTAGTGTGGGGATAACTTTGAGGGCGTAGGCGATGGCATGGGCGCTCTCGATGGCAGGGATAATCCCTTCAAGCCGGGAGAGGTATTCGAAGGCAGCAACTGCTTCGTCATCGGTAGCAGGGACATAGTTCACCCGGCCGGTATCGTGGAAGTGGGCATGTTCAGGGCCAATGCCTGGGTAGTCGAGGCCGGCAGAGATGGAATAGACGGGGGCAATTTGCCCGTCTTCATCCTGGCAGAAGTAGGACTTCATGCCATGGAAGATACCTTCCTTGCCGGTGGCGATCGTCGCTGCAGTTCGTTCGGTGTGGATGCCCTTACCAGCTGCTTCAACACCGTAGAGTTGGACCTCTTCGTCATTAAGAAATTCGTAGAAGGAACCGATGGCATTGGACCCACCGCCGACACAGGCGAAGACCATGTCGGGTAACTTACCAGTTTGGTCGAGGAATTGTTGGCGGGCTTCCCGGCTGATCACGCGTTGGAACTCGCGGACGATGGTTGGGAAGGGGTGGGGGCCCATGGTTGAACCGATACAGTAGTGGGAATTTTCGAAGTTGGCGCTCCAGTCCTTGAGCGCCTCGTTAACGGCATCCTTCAGGGTCTGGGTCCCGCTTTCAACGGCAATGACCTTACTGCCCAGAAGTTCCATCCGGTAGACGTTGAGGGCCTGGCGCTCGGTATCTTCTTTACCCATATAGACCACGCATTCCATGTCAAGCAGGGCAGCGGCTGTTGCGGTGGCCACCCCGTGCTGGCCGGCTCCTGTTTCAGCAATCAAGCGGGTCTTCCCCATGGCTTTAGCGAGCAGGGCTTGGCCGAGGGCGTTGTTGATCTTGTGGGCGCCGGTGTGGTTGAGGTCTTCGCGTTTCAAGTAAACCTTGGCCCCGCCTAGGTCTTTAGTCAAGCGGTCGGCATAGTAGAGGAGGGAAGGGCGGCCGGCATATTCTTTGAGCAGGCGCTGGTAGTTGTCGAGGAAGTCCTGGTCGTGGATGAAGTGGTCGAAGGCTTCTTCAAGCTCTAGGCAGGCGTTCATGAGGGTTTCTGGGACAAAATAGCCCCCGTGTTTACCAAAATAACTCTCTTTTGTCATCGTATAATTCCTTTCATTCATGGCTGAGTCTTATGAGATAGAGCGGACAATCTGACAAATCGCTTTGGCCTTGTCGTAGTCCTTGTGATCGTCTGCACCTTCAATGCCTGAGGAGATATCGACGACCTCAGGCTGGGTCGTTCGGATGGCTTCTGCTAGATTGCTAGCATTGAGCCCACCCGCGAGGAAGAAGGCTTTGGCCCGGTGCTTGTCTGGGCGGGCACTGATCAGGTCCCAGTTGAAGGCCTGGCCGCTGCCGCCACGGACATGCTTGTTATAGGCATCATAGAGGTAGGCATCGCAAGCTAGGTCGACTTGGAAGGAATCCTTATTCTTAATGGCCAGAGCTTTGATAATGGGCGCCTGGCATAGCTGGCGCAGCTTGTCAATATAGGCCCGGTCTTCGTCGCCGTGGAGCTGGACAACTTGGATAATGCCGGCGTCGACATAAGCTTGGATGGTCTCTGGTTCTTCATTGACGAAGACGCCGACACAGGGAATATTTGGGTCCAGGGCTTGGCGGAGCTCTTGGGCGGTCGCTTGGTCAATCCGGCGCTTGCTTTCGGCTAGGATGAAGCCAACATAGTCCGGCTTGAGCTCATTGCAGATGGCGACATCGTCTAAAGTTTTGAGGCCGCAGAATTTGAGTTTAGTCATGGAAATCACCTCGCAGTTGGGAGAGGACCTGGCCCTTATTTTCAGCCCGCATCAAAGTTTCGCCAATAAGTAGGGCATTCACCTTGCCGGCTTCTAAGCGGGCAACTTGGTCACGCTGGGAAACGCCGCTCTCAGCAACAAAAACAATCTCTTCAGGGACGTGCTGGCGGAGGCGCTGGGTATTGTCTAGGTCCACGGTGAAGGTTTTTAAGTCGCGGTTATTGACCCCGATGATCCGTGCCCCGATGGCCTTGGCCCGCTCGATTTCTTCTAGGTCGTGGCATTCGACCAGGGCGTCTAGGTTTAAGTCATGGGCCAGTTTTTGGAAGTGGGCCAGGTCCTCGTCATTCAGGATGGAGACGATCAGAAGGACGGCATTGGCGCCCAAGAGCTTGGCCTCATAGATTTGATAGGCAGAGAAGATAAAGTCCTTGCGCAGGAGGGGTAGGCTAGTGGCTTGGCGGACAGCTTGGAAATCTTGGTCGGATCCTTGGAAGAAGTCGGGTTCGGTTAAGATGGAGATGGCTGAGGCCCCAGCCGCTTGGTAGGTCTGGGCAATGTCAGCAGGCTGGTAGTCTGCCTGGATCAGGCCTTTTGAAGGGCTAGCCTTCTTGCATTCACAGATAAAGTGAAAGCGGTCCTTTTGGCTGAGGCTATTATAGAAGGGAAAGGGCGCTTCTTGGTTGAGGTCGATAGCCTGGCAGGCGGCTTCTAATTCAGCTAGGGGCTTTTGGGCCATTCGCTCCTGGTAGCGGATTTTGCGCTTTTGGACAATGTCGTCGAGTATCATAGGAACCTCCTTAAACGGTTTGGCTGGCTTGGATAACTTCTTCTAATTTCTTAGCAGCAGCTCCAGATTGGATGAGCAGGCGGGCTTCTTCAATACCGTCCCCTAGGCTATAGCCGTCTTTAACGAGGGCGATGGCCAGTCCGGCATTGAGAAGCACGGTATCGGACTTGGCATCTTGGCGCGTGCCTTGGAGGATTTCGCGGGTAATTTGCGCATTCTCGGCGGGTTCGCCACCGACCAAGTCTTCTAGCTGGCAGTAGTCAAAGCCGTAGTCCTTGGGGTCGAAGACGAAGTAGTTGATCTCGCCATCGCGCAGGGTGGCGACGTGACTGGTGGTGAGGGTGATTTCATCCAAGCCGTCGTCACCGGAGAAGACCATGGCCCGTTTAAGGCCGAGTTTCTTCAGGACTTGGATCAAGGGTTCGATCAGAGCGGAGTCGTAGACGCCCAGCATTTGATAGTTGCAGTTGGCCGGATTAGCCAGTGGGCCGAGGATGTTGAAGACGGTGCGGATCCCCATTTGCCGGCGAGGGCCTGCCACATAGCGCATGGCGGGGTGGTATTTCTGGCTAAAGAGGAAGGTCATGCCTGTCTTTTCTAGGACCTCCTCAGCTTCGTCAGCGGAAAGGTCCAGCTGGATGCCTAATTGTTCCATACAGTCGGCGCTCCCTGACTTACTGGAGGCGCTGCGATTGCCGTGCTTGGTCACGGGGATGCCTGCTGCGGCAATGACGAAGGATGAGGTGGTTGAGATATTGAAGGTATTGGCGCCGTCCCCCCCAGTGCCCACAATGTCTAGGGAATCTGTTGGGTGTTCGACTTGGGTTGCGAAAGCCCGCATGACATCAGCGAAGGCAGAAATTTCATCGATCGATTCGCCCTTGAGCCGGAGCGCGGTCAGTAAGGTTGCGATTTCCACGTCACTTACCTCACCACCCATGATGGCTTTCATGATATCTTCGGATAATTGATAATCGAGGTTATTGCCGGCAACAACTTCTTTAATGGCTGTTTTCACTTTTGTTGCTGTTGTCATGGTTGTTTCCTCCTATTTTTAAAAAGTATAAATAAATTAAATTAGGCTAAATAAAAAGACTCCTGTCCCTTACAAGGGACAAGAGTCTGAAGAATCAGTTTCCTGCGGTACCACCCAAATTGGTATTTGCCTACGCAAAAATACCCACTTTGCTCACGTACTAACATACGTGCTTGGAGCTAACGGTTCAAGCTTCCGTAACTTACTAATAGCCGAGGCGTTGTAAGTTCCTTTAATGAGTCCATTCCTTCTTTTAATGCCGCGTTCTCAATCAATAACGACTCCCTGTCCGTTAAAAAGAAGTACTACTCTCATAGAATTTTAATCTTTATTAGGATTTGTTAATATAATAACGGGTCATTTGACCAAAGTCAAGGGGGAAAGTGAAAAAATCACCCTTGATCGGAAAAGGAGATGGCCCGGACTAGCGGTAGACCAGGACAGGGATAGGGGCGTGCTTGACCAAATAAGTCGCATGGCTGCCAAAGTAATCGCTGAGTTGGGCATCGCCATGGCTGCCGATGATGAACAGGTCGGCTTGGCTGGTTGGGAGGAGGTCTTTGATAATAACCTTAGCGGGGTCGCCGCCCTCAGCAACTAAGCACTGGATCTCTGGGAGGCCTGCTGCTTCTGCCTGGGCCCGGTAGCCAGCCACCTGGTCCAAAAAGGCTTGACGTTTGCCCTGGACTTCCTTGGGGTCGAGGGCTTCATATACATTGAGTTGGCCGGCTTCGAAGACTGAAGCAATACTGAGTGGACAGCCTTTGTCCCGGGCCAGGTTGATGGCATAGTGGAAGGCTTTTTGGGCTTCCTTGGACCCGTCCACTGCGACGAGGATACGGTCAAAGGTCATCTTATTCATGATTGGTCATCCTTTCATGACTAGCAGGCAATAAACTTTGGTGTTTGGCTTGGAGGCGTTTTTCTCCTTGGTAGATGCCGATAATGGTCCAGGTAAGCAAGGAGAGGACAAGGACAATGACGAGGTAAGCGACTTGGTGGGACCAGGAGATGGCTGTGGCGCTGGCTTGGTCACCTAGGAAGGCTTCGAATTGTTGGGGCAGGCCGATTAAGTTGAGATAGGTCAAGCTCACAACGGACAGCCAGCCTAGCCCGCTGATAATTAGGGAATTTTTAAAGCGTCCCTTCATCTCCAGCTTATTGTTAGTCATCATGAGCAAGGGGACGATGGAGAAGGGGAGGGCGAAGGCTAAAAAGACTTGGGAATTATTCATGAGATTATTCAAGGCAGTGTGCTCTTCAACCGTGGACTGGCCCTGGGTCACCCAGACACAGATAATCACCGGAATCACAGAGAGCAAGCGGGTGATTAAACGACGGGCCCAGATTGGCATCCGCATATGGATAAAGCCTTCCATGATAACTTGGCCAGTGAGAGTCCCAGTGATGGTTGAATTCTGTCCAGAGGCTAAGAGGGCCAGGGCAAAGAGGGTCGAGAGGAGGCCCGTCCGCGCAACAGCCGCCAGGGGTCCCGTTGCCATAGCGTCCGGTTGGGAGAGGGCCTGGTAAAGGCCGAAGAAGGAGGGGTCAGTGACCGTGCCAGTCTTAAAGACTGCAACCCCCATGATGAGGAGTAAGGCATTGACAAAGAAAGCCAGGGTTAATTGGATATTGGAGTCCCAAGTGGTGAAACGGATCGCCGATTGGATGGCTTGGGGTTTTTGGTGGTCAATCTGCCGGGTTTGGGAGACAGCAGAGTGGAGGTAGAGGTTATGGGGCATCACGGTAGCCCCGATGATTCCAAGGGCGCCGGTTAAGGGCGTCTGGCCGCCAATTTCAGGTTCTCTGGCGAAACTTTTACCAGTTGGGATGAAGCCTTCCAAGAGCGCCGCCCAGTCAGGTTTAGAGAGGGCGACTTGGTAGACGAAGATAAATAAGATCACAAAGATTAAGCAGACGACCAAGGCTTCGATCTTACGGAAGCCGACCTTGCTGAGGAGTAAGAGCAGGAGGACGTCGAAGACCGTGATCAGGACAGCTAGGAACATGGGGATATGAAAGAGGAGGTAGAGGGCGATGGCTGCCCCGATGACTTCTGCCACATCGGTTGCCATAATCGCAAGTTCCGTGATGATCCAGAGAATGAAGCCTAAAGGGCGGGAGGTTCGGGCGCGGATGGCTTGGGCCAAGTCCATCTGGGTGACGATGCCGAGCTTGGCTGCCATGTACTGGAGGAGCATGGCGATCAGACTGGACATGAGGATAACCGACATGAGCAAGTAGCTGAAGTTTTGCCCGCCGGTAATGGAAGTCGACCAGTTGCCTGGGTCCATATAACCCACAGCGACTAAGGCACCGGGGCCGGAATAGGCGAGTAGGGTGCGCCAGAAGCCCTTGCCTTGGGGAACGCTGATACTGCCGTTGATCTCTTCTAGGGAAGGGCCATTGGCATGCTCGAATAAATGATGGTTGGGACTTTCTTTTGACAAAGCGAACACCACTTTCTATACTAAATGATTTTGCATTCATATATATCATACGCTTATCTTTAAGCGATGCAAGAAGTTATTTTTAGGGATACCGAATTAAATGCGAAAAAATTAGGGACTATGCAAATGTGGTCATCGGAATAAAGTTTCATTCATCAATTGAACAGAAAATGTTCACTCATTCACAAGATTTGCTTATAATTGGCTTAAGCAATTAAAGGAGGAAGAAAGTATGAAAGCAATTGTTGCAACCGAAGACCATAAAGCTAAAGTTGTTGATAAAGAGCTCAGACCTCTAGAATATGGGGAAGCCCTGCTCGATATGGAGTGTTGCGGGGTTTGCCATACCGACTTACATGTGAAGAATGCTGATTTCGGCGATGTTTCGGGTGTCGTCCTAGGCCATGAAGGAATTGGCGTCGTGAAGGAAGTTGGCCCAGGAGTCACTTCCTTAAAGGTAGGCGACCGGGCGAGTGTGGCTTGGTTCTTCGAAGGCTGCGGGCACTGTGAATACTGCATCTCCGGTCGAGAAACCCTTTGCCGCCAGGTGAAGAATGCTGGCTATACGGCTGATGGGGGCATGGCCCAAGAATGTATCGTCACAGCTGACTATGCGGTTAAAGTACCAGAAGGCTTAGGTTCAGCGGAGGCCTCTTCGATTACCTGTGCTGGGGTGACAACCTATAAGGCCCTCAAAGAATCTCAAGTTCGTGCGGGGCAATGGCTGGTCCTCTTTGGTTTGGGCGGTCTCGGCAACCTAGCCCTCCAATACGCCAAGAATGTCTTCAATATGAAGGTCGCGGCGGTTGACATTAACCCAGGCCAATTAGATTTTGCCAAGCAATTTGGAGCTGATATCTGCTTGAACCCAGAGACAGATGACGTGGCTAAGATCGTCCAAGAAAAAACCGGTGGCGCTCACGGCGCAGTGGTGACAGCCGTTAACAAAGCAGCCTTCGACTCAGCTGTTAATGCGGTCCGGGCTGGGGGAACGGTTGTGGCAGTTGGTTTACCTGTCGACACCATGGACCTCTCCATTCCTCGTTTGGTCTTGGATGGTATCCGGGTCGTTGGTTCCCTAGTCGGTACTCGAGAAGACCTGGCTGAAGCCTTCCAATTCGGCGCAGAAGGCAAGGTTGTTCCCCAAGTTCACATGCGCCCTATGGAAGACATCAACGACATCTTTGACGAAATGGAAAAAGGCCAAATTCGCGGCCGGATGGTCATTGACCTGAAAGATTAAAAGGGGCGACCCTTTAAGAAAATTCCTTTGACTTCTTTAAGAGTGGCTGGAGCTTTGTTTCTAGCCACTTTTTGTGTAAAGAAACTTTCCGAACAATTATTGAAAGCGCTCCTAAAATCTTTTTTCATAAAATATGACTTTATACTCGATTTTTGATCGTTTTTCCTATATACTAATTGTAGTGAAAAAATTCACAAAAATTGAAAAGGTGGTATAGATATGAGAAAGGCAGAAGTATTTAAGTTTCATTTCCGTAACGGTGGCGAGTGGGAAGTTTCAGCTGAACACATCGGAGACTTATGGATCAAACGTGTTTCGAATAGTTTAGGCCGGATCAACGGTGGCGAAATCCTTGAAATTAATCCAGCAGAAAGTCTTAAAGTGGAAATTTTACCAGATGCTGATACTTTCCAATCCGATTCCATTGACCAAGGTGGCCTTGAAACTGGGATGTTTGAAACCATTACTCGTAACCGAGGGATTGAATGGGTAACCTTATCTTGGTCAGACGGTCAAGAGAGCGAAATTTATTTCCCCTTTGAACCTGTTGATGAAGACGGTTTGGAAAATAAATATATGTCTTCTAAAGTTGGAGAAAATGGCCACCTTTACATTGTGATTGACCAAGAGAGAAAAGTTTCAGACATCTATTAATAGAAAATAAAAGCTTGCGATCTGTTAGTCGTCTAAGCTTTTACAAAAGTTTTTACCATAAAGAGCCCGGCTTACTGGGCTCTTTTCTTATGGACAAGTTTTGCTGACGGAGAAGTCAGCCAGAACAGTTTTTTCTTGCTATTTAAACTTATAATTAGTAAGATAAAATTGAAAAAAGTGAAGGAGTTGGCTTATGGCACACCAATATTTTGACGACAATCGTGACTTGGCTCATGATCTCAAGACCTATGAGACGGAGCTTTTTGGGGAGAGCTTTCGTTTTACCACGGATAGTGGAGTCTTTTCGCGAGACCGCTTAGATTTTGGTTCACGCTTGCTATTAGAGACTACCGCTCATTTAGACTTTCCAGAGGGTCCCTTCCTCGACCTAGGTTGTGGCTATGGCCCAGTAGGAACGGTGCTCGGGCGTCTATACCCTGAACGCACCATTCGTATGGTGGATGTGAGTGAACGGGCCCTGGACTTAGCTCAGGAGAATACGGCCCTGAATGGGGTCTCCAATGTTGCCATCAGCCGGTCGTCAGCTTATGACCAGATTACAGACGAGCGCTTTGCGGCGATCTTCACGAATCCCCCTATCCGAGCCGGCAAGCAAGTGGTCCATCAGTTCCTAGAAGGGGCCTATGACCAGCTCTTGCCTGGCGGGCTCTTGCTGGTAGTGATCCAGAAGAAGCAAGGAGCTCCTAGCGCCCGGAAGAAGATGGAAGAAGTCTTTGGTCAAGTGGAAGAAATTGAACGCAAGAAAGGATATTGGATTCTTTCGAGTCAGAAGTAAGGAGTGACGGTAATGTGTGCAGCAAATGAATGGCTAGATAAGCAGTTGGACCACCGGACGATTCGCGAGTTCAAGGATCAAGCGGTGCCTGAAGAGATTGTTGACCAATTGGCGGAAGTGGCTATGCGGACAGCAACGAGTGAGGGGATGCAGATGGCTTCAATTATTCGGGTGAAGGATCCGGACAAGCGCCATGCCATCGCTGAAGTGGGCAAGCAAGAATATATTGCCCGGGCTCCTGAACTCTGGATCTTTCTCGTAGACACCTACCGCAACCAACAGATTGCGGAGCAGGAAGGCCGTGAGAACCTAGCTGCCCATCAGTTGGAACGTTTCCTCCAAGGCTATAGTGATGCGGTATTGATGGCCCAAAATGTGAATAATGCGGTGGAATCCTTGGGCATGGGAGCTGTTTTCCTCGGTAGCATCCAGAATAATATGGGACAAATGATTGATATTTTAGATCTGCCACCGCTAACCGCTCCAGTCCTAGGCCTGGCCTTCGGGGAACCTAACCAGAGCCCTCAATTGAAGCCTAGGATGCCTAAGACTCTGCGCTTCTTTGAGGATACTTACCACTTGCCTGAGGACGCGGAAAGCCTCTTGGAAGATTACGACCAAGAGATGACGACTTATTATGACCTGCGCGATGCCAATCGACGGGTCGACAGTTTCTTTAAACAAGTGGGCGACAAGATGGAAAACCGCCGGCCCCGGCGTGAAGCCTTGATCGATGACCTGCGCAAGCAAGGTTTTAACCTGACCCGCGACCGGGAAGAATAAGCTTCCGGTATCATGCGAATAAAAAACGTCCAGCTTATCTCATGGAGGCCGTGCAAGAAGGGGCCTCCGTGAGGGCTGGACGTTTTTTATTGGGGACGTGACTTAGGGAAGAAGTCCTGGGCGATGGTTCGGGCACATTGGTCGGTATCGCGATTGCAATAGTGCTTGGACATATTCTTGGCCTTGTAACGGTAACGGGGATCGTAGTAGGACTGACAGAGGGCTTCGATTAGCTGGTCGATCTTCCCTTGCTTGAAGGCCGCGATATAGGCGTCGACTCGTTGGTCAGACAAGCGTCCGCGTAGACGGTTGAGCCGGTCTAGGATCGCTTGAGGGGGGACTTGATCTTTGAGATAGTCAGCTTTTAAGATCTCAACCCGACGTGTCATGGGGGCTTCGATGAGGATTTTTTTGCCTGCTTTCATTCCTTCTTGGAGCTTTTTGGGCAGGACACAGTGTCCAATATGGGCCGATTCCCCCTCGATAAAGACGGGAAAATCACCGGGCGCTTCTTGGCAAGCTTGGGCGGCTTGTAGTTGTAGGAGAAGCTGGCTTTCGAAGGCCTTTTGACTGTGCGACCGGTTCTTTAGGTCGCCAAAGAGAGAGCCCTTGTGCTGGGCGCAAGCTTCCAGGTCGACTACAGGATAGCCCATCTGATGGAGGATGTTAAGAAGGGCTGTTTTCCCGGTTCCGGTGTAGCCGTAGAGGGTAATGGGCTGGACGAGATTGAGAATTTGATCGAGTTGGTCAATCACTGCATGGCGGTAAGATTTATAGCCACCGTCTAATTTATAAATATGAAGGCCAAGACTATAGCACAAGGCCGCTAAGGAAGAGCTCCGGAAGCCGCCGCGTGAACAATAGAGAATAGTTTTGGCGAAATCCTGGTGGCAGGACTGCAAAAAGGCAAAGTATTGGGGCAATTTTTGGCTCATGGCCTCAATACCGACTTGCTTGGCTTGGGCGATTTCGCCTGATTTATATAGGGTGCCAACCTGGGCCCGGGTTTCATTGTCGAGAACAGGCAAGGAGATAGCGCCAGGAATGTGATCCTTGTCATACTCAGCTTCTGAGCGAACGTCGATAAAGACTCGATCAGGGGTATTAAGGCTTTCTTGATAAGTAATGCTTTCGTACATGACCATCCCGCTTTCTATATATTGGGCTAGTGTAGGCCTGATTCGCAAACTTGTCAATCTTTTTTGGAAAAAGATTTGACCTGGGACGATAAATCTGCTATCATACATATGATATAGTTATTGGAATCTGCAGGAGTCGAAATATTGTCCGATTTCCCGCATATTTGGTCTAAAACAAAAGATAAGGCAAAAAAAGTGTCGATTCTTTTGTTATTTTTTTGTCTAAAAAACGGGTAAACCGGGCCAATTTTTATGATTCTTAATAAAATCTTAAAACTTTTACTGGCTTATTTTATAGAGAGGTGGCAATACATGTCGGGACATGATGTCAAGTTTGGGAAGCACAGCGTTCGCCGGAGTTATTCGCGCATCAACGAAGTGCTCGAACTACCAGATTTAATTGAAATTCAAACAGATTCTTATAAATGGTTCTTAGAAGATGGGATTGTATCCATGTTCAAGGATATCTCACCGATAGAAGACCATGCAGGGAAGCTGGCCCTAGAATTCGTGGACTACAAATTCCAAGAGCCTAAGTATGATGTCTCAGAATCACGCGCTCAAGATGCCAACTATGCGGCGCCAATGTATGCAAAACTACGTCTGATCAACAAGGAATCAGGTGAAATCAAGGACCAAGAAGTCTTCTTTGGGGACTTCCCATTGATGACCGAAGCCGGAACCTTCATTGTTAACGGGTCTGAGCGGGTGATTGTTTCGCAGTTGGTTCGTTCACCAGGGGTTTACTTCAATGAAAAGGTAGATAAGAACGGCCGCCACTCTTTCGGGACAACGGTTATTCCTAACCGTGGGGCCTGGTTAGAAACGGAAACAGACGCTAAAGGCATTTCTTACGTACGGATTGACCGGACGCGGAAGATTCAACTATCTGTCCTCGTTCGCGCGTTAGGTTTCTCCCAAGATGATCAGATCCGTGAAATCTTCGGCTCTAGCAAGACCCTCGAAGATACCATTGAAAAAGACCTCCACAAGAATGAATCCGATACCCGGACAGAAGAGGCCTTAAAGGATATTTACGAACGCCTGCGTCCAGGTGAACCAAAGACGGCAGAATCCTCAAGAAACTTGCTGGTTTCACGCTTCTTTGACCCACACCGCTATGACTTGGCACCAGTTGGTCGCTACAAGATCAATAAGAAGCTGGACTTGAAACACCGCTTAGCTGGCCAAGTGCTTGCTGAAAATATCGTGGACCCTGAAACCGGGGAAATTCTACTCGCTAAGGATACAGAACTCAGCCGCGACCTGATGGAAGACCTAGGCAAGGCCCTAGACCAAGGGGCGAATACGGTTGAGATCTATCCGAATGACCAAGCTGTTGTGCCAGAGCCTGTCCGCCTACAAGTGGTGAAGGTTTATGCGCCAAATGATCCAGACCGCGTGATCAATGTGATTGGCAATGCTAATCCAGCTGACGATGTGAAGGCCTTAACCGTTGCTGATATCATGGCTTCAATCAGCTACTTCTTGAACCTTTATGAAGGTTTGGGTAAGACCGATGATATCGACCACTTGGGTAACCGCCGGATCCGCTCAGTGGGTGAACTCTTACAGAACCAATTCCGGATTGGTCTTTCACGGATGGAGAGAGTGGTTCGGGAACGGATGTCTACCCAAGATGTCGATACGGTGACCCCACAACAATTAGTTAATATCCGTCCCGTGGTCGCTGCAATTAAGGAATTCTTCGGTTCCTCCCAGCTGTCACAGTTCATGGACCAAAACAACCCCCTATCTGAGTTGACCCACAAGCGTCGTCTCTCTGCCTTGGGGCCAGGTGGTTTGACCCGGGACCGGGCAGGCTATGAAGTTCGGGACGTGCACTATTCCCACTACGGCCGGATGTGTCCAATCGAAACGCCTGAAGGTCCGAATATCGGGCTGATCAACTCGCTGGCGACTTATGCCAAGATCAACGAGTACGGCTTTATCGAAACCCCTTACCGTCGGGTGAGCTGGGATACCCACAAGGTAACTGACAAGATCGATTACCTGACCGCCGATGAAGAAGATAATTACATCATTGCCCAAGGGAACTCGGAATTAAACGAAGATGGGTCCTTTGCCTCAGACAAGGTGATGGCTCGTTATGTGGAAGAGAATATCGAAGTAAGCCCTGAACAAGTGGACTACATGGACGTGTCGCCTAAGCAGGTAGTCGCTGTCGCAACCGCATGTATCCCCTTCTTGGAAAACGACGACTCCAACCGTGCCTTAATGGGGGCTAACATGCAGCGTCAAGCGGTGCCGCTTCTCCAACCAAATTCCCCACTTATCGGGACGGGTATGGAATACAAGGCAGCCCACGACTCAGGGACAGCTGTTATTGCTAAAGAGTCTGGGACAGTTGAATTTGTTGACGCCCGCGAAGTTCGTGTCCGTCGTGAAAATGGCGCCCTCGATAAGTACGGCTTAATCAAGTACCATCGGTCAAATGGGTCCACCTGCTACAACCAAAAACCACTGGTTCGGACTGGTGAAGAAGTTGAAGCTGGGGACATCCTAGCTGATGGGCCATCCATGCAGAATGGGGAATTGGCATTGGGCCAAAACCCACTAATCGCCTTCATGACTTGGGATGGTTACAACTACGAAGATGCGGTTATCCTTTCTGAACGTTTGGTTAAGGATGATGTGTATACTTCTATCCATATCGATGAATTAGAGTCTGAAGCTCGCGATACCAAACTCGGACCAGAAGAAATCACGCGTGAAATCCCTAATGTTGGGGAAGATGCCCTGAAGAATCTTGATGACCGCGGCATTGTTTATGTCGGTGCGGAAGTTAAGGATGGAGATATCCTAGTAGGTAAGGTAACGCCTAAGGGAGTAACCGAACTTTCTCCAGAAGAGCACCTACTCCACGCCATCTTCGGTGAAAAAGCGCGTGAAGTACGTGACACCTCACTCCGTGTCCCTCACGGTGGTGGCGGTATCGTTAATGACGTGAAGATCTTCCTGCGTGAAAACGGGGATGAACTCAAACCAGGCGTCAGCATGCTCGTTCGTGTGTATATCGTCCAAAAACGTAAAATCCAAGTCGGCGATAAGATGGCTGGGCGTCACGGGAACAAAGGGGTTGTTTCCCTCGTTCTCCCAATGGAAGACATGCCATATATGCCAGATGGGACCCCTGTTGACATCATGCTGAACCCACTCGGGGTACCTTCACGGATGAATATCGGACAGGTATTGGAACTCCACCTCGGAATGGCTGCCCGCAACATGGGCATTAAGATCGCTACCCCAGTATTTGATGGGGCAGTGGACGAAGACATTTGGTCAGCAGTTGAAGAAGCCGGCATGGCCTCAGACGCTAAGACTGTCCTTTACGATGGGCGGACCGGTGAACCATTCGATAACCGGGTTTCTGTCGGTGTGATGTACTACCTGAAACTTTCCCACATGGTCGACGACAAACTCCACGCTCGGTCAATTGGGCCATACTCCTTAGTTACCCAACAACCACTGGGTGGTAAGGCACAATTCGGGGGACAACGTTTCGGTGAAATGGAAGTTTGGGCACTGGAAGCCTACGGGGCAGCCTACACCCTCCAAGAAATCTTGACCTACAAGTCAGATGACGTCACTGGCCGGGTACAAACCTACGAAGCCATCGTCAAGGGTGAACCTATCCCACGTCCAGGCGTTCCCGAATCCTTCCGCGTACTGGTCAAAGAATTACAGTCACTCGGCCTAGACATCCAAGTCCTCGACGCCGACGACAAAGAAATCGACCTACGCGACATGGACGAAGACACCAACAATTTCAACCATAAAGAAGACAAAAAAGAAAACACAGAAACAAACGAAGACAAGACTGACGACAAAGAAGATAAATCAGACAACAAAGAAATCACAGCCAAAGAAGCAGAGTAAAGAAGGGTGTGAGCAGAGGCGTTTAGAAGCTTAACACTGGAGCACGAACGAAAAAGAGCAAGCCATGCTTGCACGTTTCGATCGTGTGAAGTGGAGGAGCTTCTGCCTCTGCGAACCCAACTGTGATTCTCGTTTTTAATGACAAGGTAGGCTTGCTGGCGAGCAACCCAGCAGGCGAGAGGCAATTATAAAGGGAGGTTGGCCCCTTGGTCGATGTTAATAAATTTGAAAGTATGAAGATCGGTTTAGCATCCCCTGATAAAATTCGTTCCTGGTCTTACGGTGAAGTGAAGAAACCAGAAACAATCAACTATCGGACGCTAAAACCTGAAAAAGACGGTCTTTTCTGTGAACGTATCTTTGGTCCCTCCAAGGACTGGGAATGTTCATGTGGGAAGTACAAACGGATCCGCTATGCGGGTGTCGTTTGTGACCGTTGTGGGGTAGAAGTTACCCGTTCTAAAGTTCGTCGGGAACGGATGGGCCATATTGAATTGGCAACACCCGTTACTCACATTTGGTATTTCAAAGGCATCCCTAGCCGGATGGGTCTCTTATTAGACATGAGCCCACGTGCTCTCGAAGAAGTGATTTACTTTGCTTCTTATGTGGTGACAGATGCCGGGGATACTCCTCTTGAATACAAGCAACTCTTATCAGAGAAAGAATTCCGTGAATACAAGATGGAATACGGCAACCGTTTCCAAGCTGGCATGGGAGCAGAGTCTATTAAGACCCTCTTAGGTCAAGTTAACTTGGAGAAGGAATGCGCGGAATTGAAGGAAGTCCTAACCAGTGCACGCGGTCAAAAACGAACCCGGGCAATCCGTCGTTTGGATATCCTAGAAGCCTTCCGTAAGTCCGGTAATAATCCAGAGTGGATGGTTATGGATGTTATTCCAGTTATTCCACCAGAACTCCGCCCAATGGTTCAACTCGATGGGGGTCGTTTTGCGACATCTGACTTGAACGATCTTTACCGTCGGGTGATCAACCGGAATAATCGTTTGAAACGCTTGTTAGACTTAAATGCGCCAAACATCATTGTTCAAAATGAAAAGCGGATGCTCCAAGAAGCTGTGGATGCCTTGGTTGATAATGGCCGCCGTGGCCGCCCTGTTACTGGGGCTGGGAACCGTCCATTGAAGTCCCTATCTCATATGTTAAAAGGGAAGCAAGGCCGCTTCCGTCAAAACTTGCTCGGTAAGCGTGTCGACTATTCTGGCCGTTCTGTTATCGCCATCGGTCCATCGCTCAAGATGTACCAATGTGGCCTGCCTAAGGAAATGGCCTTGGAACTCTTCAAGCCTTTCTTAATGCGCGAATTAGTGGGCCGTGAAATTGCCGCCAACGTGAAGCATGCCAAGCGGATGATTGAGCACCAAGACGAAAAGGTTTGGGATGTTCTTGAAGAAATTATCAAGGAACACCCTGTTCTCCTTAACCGGGCACCTACCCTTCACCGTTTGGGGATCCAGGCCTTTGAACCTGTTCTCGTTGAAGGGAAAGCCATCCGTCTCCACCCGCTAGCTTGTGAAGCTTATAATGCCGACTTTGATGGGGACCAAATGGCGGTCCACCTACCACTCGGCGAAGAAGCCCAAGCGGAAGCACGGATCTTGATGTTAGCTGCTACCCACATCTTGAACCCTAAAGATGGCCAGCCAGTGGTTACCCCATCTCAGGATATGGTTCTAGGAAACTATTACCTGACTATGGAAAGCGCTGGGGCTATCGGTGAAGGAATAGCTGTTTCTTCAGTTGATGAAGCGATGACAGCTTATAAGAGCGGCAATGTGGAATTGCACACCCGGGTGGTCATTGATACCGATTCCTTACCAGGCAAGAACTGGACGGAAGACCAAAAAGGTAAGCTTATCCGGACAACGATCGGGAAACTTTTCTTCAACCAAATTATTCCAGATGGCTTCAACTACTTGAACGAACCAACCCAAGAAAACTTGAATGACAGCTTGCCAGACAAGTACTTCTTGGAAGCTGGTGCGGATGTTGAGGAAGAAATCAAACGTGCAGAATTAGTCCCTCCATTCAAGAAGGGTTACTTAGAAAGCATCATCGCTCGCGTCTTCAAGCAATTCAAGGTAACGGAAACCCAAATGATGCTTGACCGCTTGAAGGATCTCGGTTTCGAATTCTCAACCAAGTCAGGGATTACGGTAGGTATCTCAGACATTACCGTCTTGGATACGAAGAATGAACTGGTAGATGAAGGCCACAAACGTGTGGATAACATCACCAAGCAATACCGTCGCGGTTTAATTACTGATGATGAACGCTATGAACAAGTCATTAGCACTTGGAACAAGGTCAAAGATGAAATTGAAAACCGCCTGAAGAACTCTCTATCGGCAGAAAACCCATTCTTCATCATGATGGACTCTGGGGCCCGGGGTAACATCTCCAACTTTACTCAGTTGGCCGGGATGCGGGGTCTGATGGCTGGTCCTAACGGTAAGATTATCGAATTGCCTGTAACCTCCAACTTCCGGGAAGGCTTATCGGTTCAAGAGATGTTTATCTCCACGCACGGTGCTCGTAAAGGAATGACCGATACGGCGCTGAAGACAGCCGACTCTGGTTACTTGACCCGTCGTCTGGTTGACGTGGCCCAAGATGTGATCATCAAGGAAAGCAATTGCCACACTGACCGTGGTTTGCGGGTTTCAGCTATCCGTGAAGGTAATGAAATGATTGAAAGCTTGGAAGAACGTCTGACAGGCCGCTACCTTCAAAAAGAGGTTCGCCATCCTGAAACAGGCGAAGTCCTTGCCCACCATGACCAATTGATTTCAGAAGAAGTAGCTAAGAAGATTGTAGAAGCTGGCGTTGAAGAAGTGACCATCCGCTCCGTCTTTACCTGCAACACTCCATACGGTGTCTGCAAGCACTGCTACGGCTCTGACTTGGCAACGAATGGTGAAGTTGAAGTCGGTGAAGCGGTCGGAACCATCGCTGCCCAATCTATCGGGGAGCCTGGTACCCAGTTGACCATGCGGACCTTCCACACGGGCGGGGTTGCCGGTGACGATATCACCCAAGGTCTCCCTCGTGTACAAGAAATTGTGGAAGCACGCCATCCGAAAGGGCGCGCTGTGATTACAGAAGTTACAGGTGTGGTTACCGACATTAACCAAAACGAAGCAACCCGTGAAAAGACCGTTAACGTCAAAGGGCTTACGGATGAACGAGAATATGTTGTTCCTTATACAGCCCGTATGCTCGTTGAAGTAGGCGACACCATCAAACGTGGGGACCGCTTGACTGAAGGGTCAATCGATCCGAAAGAATTGCTCCACATCACGGACGCACTCACTGTTCAAACTTACATGTTAAGTGAAATTCAGCGAGTTTACCGGATGCAAGGGGTAGACATCAACGACAAGCACGTGGAAGTGATGCTCCGTCAAATGCTCCGTAAAGTACGTGTCCTCGATCCAGGGACAACTGACCTCTTACCAGGTAAGTTGATGGATCTCGAAGACTTCAGCAAGGAAAATGCGGAAGCTATTAAGACGGGATCTATTCCAGCGACTGCCCAACCTGTCCTTCTTGGGATTACCAAGGCGGCTCTGGAAACCAACAGCTTCTTATCAGCTGCTTCCTTCCAGGAAACCACCAAGGTCCTTACCGATGCGTCGATTCGTGGCAAGCGGGATAACCTGCTCGGCCTGAAAGAGAATGTTATTATCGGTAAGATCATCCCAGCAGGTACAGGGATGGCCCGCTACCGTTACATGGAACCTAAGAAATTAGGCGAAGTGCCAACAACGGAAGAATATGTGACCAATGAAGATGGGGAACAAGTGATTGTTGAGCACCCTGTTGAACCTGAAAACTATGTGGGACACCCATAGAACATTTCGTTTAAAAAATTGAAAATTAATCAAATTTTAGAGGCTGGAACTTTTCTTCCAGCCTTTTTTCTATGGGAAAAGTAGAAGGATAATCACAGCCAGGCTAATGAAGGGAACGAAGGGGAGGGGATGGTGTTTGGCTTGGCGGCTGAGGAAGAAATAGGCCAGGGCTAGGCCTGAGCTGAGAAAGATGATTTCCAGACTGGCGGCTAGGCCATATGCTAGGCAGAGGCTGGTGAAGAGCTTGATATCCGCTCCGCCAAGGCCTTCTTTGATGACTTGGTTGAGGGCGTAGAGGGCCAGGCAAAGGGCCAGGGCCTGGAGCCAGCGCTCTAATTGCCAGGTCTCTTCGCGTGCTAGGCAGGCGAAGAAGAGAAGGACCTGGAAGCGGTCAGGGACGACCAGGGCAGTGAGGTCTGTGGCTGTCATAAGGGTTAAGATAGCGAGAATGACCAGGTCGCTGTAAGCCTCTTGAGAGATCAGGTAGAAGGCTGTACAAGCGAATAGGGCCTCAATTAGAGGGTAGTAGAGGGGGACAGGGGTTCGGCAAACTTGGCACCTGCCCCGGCAGAGCAGATAGCCTAGGATGGGGCAGAGGGCCCAATAAGGGAGTCTGGCCTGGCAATGGTCGCACTGGGACCGTCCCCAAATAATGGCACCGGAGTGGATGGTGCGGTAGGCCCAGAGCATGAGAAAGGATGCTAGGCAGGCTAGGGCAAAGAATAAATAGATTTGACTGAGCATTAACATGATGTATAACCTCCTTACTCATATATAAACGAAAAATGGCAAAATTCACGTCGGATTTATTATTTTTATTTGGCCGAATCTTTCGTTATAATGGAGAAAATACCCAGAAAGGTTGATGGCTATGCTAACATTGACGGATATCTCTTATGCTAGGGATGGCCGGCAGATCCTAGACAAGATTAATCTCCAAGTCCAAGCGGGAGAGTCTCTGTCTATTAATGGCCCCTCAGGCAGTGGCAAATCGACCATCCTGAAGATTATCGCCCAATTGCTTAGACAAGATAGCGGCCAAATCACTTACCAGGGCAAAGCAGCCCAAAACTATGACTACCAAAGCTACCGCCAAGACGTTTCTTATTGCGTTCAAAATCCCGTCCTCTTTGGTAAAAGCGTCCAGGATAACTTTGATTTCGTCGCCGAGGCCCATCAGAAGGCCCTGGACCAGGACCGTTTAGCGATGCTTAAAGCGGCTCTGGGCTTAGCTGACCTGACCGATGACCAAGGGGTGGAGACCCTGTCAGGGGGCGAGCGTCAGCGTCTGGCCTTGATCCGCCACCTGGTTTTCCCGCCCAAGATCCTCTTATTGGATGAGGTTGTCTCTTCTTTGGATGAAGCTTCTGCCCAGGCGGTCTGGCAGCTTATTTTGGCTGAGGCAGATCGCTGGGGCATGGCCCTGCTCTGGATTTCCCACCGGCCAGAAGACCAAGACATGGCCGACCGGTCTCTCTACTTAGTGGATGGTCACTTGCAGGAAGGAGGAAGTAAGTCATGACCCATGAACTCGTCATTAGTCCCACTTCTCTAGCCCTATCCTTCGTCCTCGTCTTGGTAGCGCTGGCGATTTCTTATAAGGAGAAGCTGGGCCTCAATAAAGATATGTTGGTTGCAGTTGTGCGTATGATTGTCCAATTAGTTGTGGTTGGTTACATCCTGACCTATGTCTTCCAGATCGATAGCTTCTGGGTGACCCTGGTAGCGATGGGGATCATGATCTTTAATTCAGCCTGGAACGCCAAGAAGCGTGCCCAGGGTCTAAGCAATGCCTTTAAGATTTCCCTAATAGCGATCTTTTCGGGGATTGGACTATCGGTGCTAATTTTGGTCTTATCTGGCACCCTGCAATTTGTACCCCAGCAGATGATTCCGATTACCGGCATGCTGGCTGGTAACGGAATGAAGATTGTTGGGCTATGCTTTAACAATATGCACACTCTCTTCGATGCCCGCCGTCAAGAAGTCTTTGAGAAGCTGGCTCTCGGCGCCTCTACCAAGCAGGCCTCCTGGTCGATCATCCATGATACCATCAAAGGGGCCCTCCAACCGACCATCGATGGAATGCGGACCCTGGGCCTGGTGACCTTACCTGGCATGATGACCGGGATGATGATGGCTGGCTCCATGCCTCTCCAGGCAATTATGTATCAGATTATGGTTTACTTCATGATCTTGTCCTGCGGGGCAGTGGCTAGTATCCTCTGTACCTATTTGGCCTATCCCCACTACTTCACTGAATTCGGGCAATTGAAGGAAAAATTCTAGAAAAAATCAAAAAAGCTCTTGCCTAAAACCAAAGAACTGTGCTATACTTATCAAGTGGTCACGAGAGAACAGTTCTTTGGGATGAGAGCTTAAAAATGTCAAAAAAACTATTGACTAAAATCAAATCTCGTGATATTATATAATAGTTGTTAGAAAACAACTTACCGACATGGAGGATTAGCTCAGCTGGGAGAGCGTCTGCCTTACAAGCAGGATGTCGGGGGTTCGAACCCCTCATCCTCCATAACTTTGATTCGTTAGCTCAGTCGGTAGAGCATCTGACTTTTAATCAGAGGGTCGGGAGTTCGAGCCTCCCACGGATCATAACAAATTCGAATATGAATTTGATGCCGGCTTAGCTCAGTTGGTAGAGCATCTGATTTGTAATCAGAGGGTCGAGGGTTCAAGACCTTTAGCCGGCATGTATATCACGCGGAATTAGTTCAGTGGTAGAACATCACCTTGCCAAGGTGGGGGTCGCGAGTTCGAATCTCGTATTCCGCTTATTTGTTTTTTATGGATCTGCTTGTTAATAGGCCGGGGTGGCGGAACTGGCAGACGCACAGGACTTAAAATCCTGCGGTGGTTACACACCGTACCGGTTCGATTCCGGTCCTCGGCATTATAATTTTATACGCACCCATGGCTCAACTGGATAGAGTACCTGACTACGAATCAGGCGGTTGCAGGTTCGAATCCTGCTGGGTGCATACCGGGAAATAGCTCAGCTTGGTAGAGCACTTGGTTTGGGACCAAGGGGTCGCAGGTTCGAATCCTGTTTTCCCGACTCGATTAAGACCTTACCTTCTGTAAGGTCTTTTTTGTATGTGGAATGGGATAAAAATGAGAGTGTGACAAAAGTCGTTCAGCCCTGAGCCAGCTAACGCATACTATATCTGTAACTCGCTGCGCTTCGAACAGCTATAGCAACTGTCCGCAAAGGCTGGTAGAGCCTTGTGAGTGGCTCTACCAGCCTTTGTGAAGTGGAGTCAGAGCTGACTTTTGGAGCAGGTTTGGGCCTGTACGGTTGACGCCTACTAGCCGTAATTCACATCGCTTGCATGTTGATGGCTAACAATTAAAATAGCGATCGCTCCACTGCCCAATCTATGGGCAGTGGAGCGATCGCTTTTACTGTGCTTTATTTTACTTTTAGAAGAAGAGACCGACTACGCTGGCTACGAGTAGGGAAGAGAGAATTGAACCCAAGAGGACCTTAACTAAAGATTGGGAAAGGACCTTGGATTGCTTCTCACTAATGCCCTTGATGGCGCCGAGGGTAATCCCCATGGTACCGAAGTTGGAGAAGGATACCAGGTAGGTGGCAACCATAGCTTGGGTCTTAGCGCTAGCCCCACCTAGGAGACTTTGGAATTCACCCATAGCAACGAATTCGTTGGTCAATAGCTTGGTCGCCATGAGACTCCCCGCTTTAACAATGTCTTCGCTTGGAATCCCGATAATGAAAGCCAAGGGTGAGAAGACATAGCCCATGGTTTCGGTGAAGGTGATGCCGAAGATTCCTTCAACAATGGAGTTCAGGAAGGTGATCAAGGATACGAAACCAATCACCATGGCAGCGATAATAATAGCAAGGTTGAAGCCATCAGTGATGTATGAACCGAGCATGTCAAAGAAGTTGCCTTTGTCTTCTGCACTTTCTTCTAGTAGTTCAAATTCTTCGCCAGTTTCGACTTCTTCCGCTTCGTAAGGGTTCATGATGCTGGTGATAACTAGAGCAGCGAAGATGTTTAAGAAGACTGCTACAACGACATATTCGCCAGGAATCATTTGCATATAAGCAGCTAGGGTTGAAGCTCCGACTGCAGACATCCCAGACAAGCAGATGGTGAAGAGGGAGCGAGGGTCCATGCCTTGGATAATTTCTTTAATCGAAATAAAAGCTGAGGTGTTCCCGAGTACAGCTGTTGAAATAGCGAATTGGCTTTCGACTTCTCCCATACCGGTAATGAAGTTGATCCCTTTTCCAACCCATTTCATGATGAAGGGGAGAACTTTGATATAGTTCAAGATCCCAATCAGTGCTGAAATGAAGACCAGGGGCAAAAGAACGTTGAAGAAGAAGACTGAAGCGCCTTCTTCGATGACGATGCCGCCGAAGACGAAGCTAATCCCACCTTGGGCTTGGGCAATCAGCCAGCTGAAGAAGTTGGAAATGCCTTCCAGAGCAGTGATCCCTGCTGAGGTCCTGAGGCAGATGAAGGTGAGGACCAACATAGCGACAAACATCATGGCGATATTTTTAATTTTACTTGTGATCTTTGAACGATCATAGGATAAGAGGGCAGCCAGTGCTAAAATGACCAGGATCCCAATTAAATTCCGAATAATTCCCACAGTATATTCCTCCTATTGTTTATAATCTTGGGCACGTTTAACAACAGCTGATATTGACAGGTCTTCGTAGACCGAGTGCATGGTGCTGGTTGCTAAATTCGCTGCAGCTTGGGCGAGTTGGGTCACTTCCTTAATGTCCAGTTCATGGCCGTAGTGGTAGTTGGCCCAGACAATGGTTGCCATAGCACAGTCACCTGCGCCGTTCGCGCTAATCACGTCGGATTCTAGCACTGGGACATAGTGGGTTTCTTCTGAGTTGGCACAGACCATTCCCTTGGCACCTAGGGAGATGAAGGCATTGTTGACGCCAAGCTCTATCAGTTTTTCGGCAGCTTGACGGGCTGTTTTCTCGTCAAGGATCTTGATACCCGTATAGAGTTCTGCTTCATATTGGTTGGGCTTGATGGTGTCGATCCGATCTAAGACCGCTTCGAAACGTGCCGCCTTGGCTACTGATACAGGCTCTACATAGAGGGGCGCCTCGACATGATCAACAATCCACTCAATCGTTTCCCGGGAGATATTGGCGTCGATGACACAAATCTTGGCTTGGTTTAAGAAGTCCAGGCGGTCGGCCAAGAAGTCTGGTGTGATACATTTAACGATATCCATATCGTTGACACCGGTAATCATATCCCCGTCGCTATCTGTAACATAGAGATAGGTTGAGGTGTGTTCGTCCTCTAATTTCTCTGCATAATCGAGGGAAATATTTAATTCTCGACATGATTTTTCAACTAGTAAACCAAAATCATCATCACCATATGCGGTCACGAGATAGGTCGGTACCTCTAATTGCACTAAATTGTGCGCGATATTACGGCCGACACCCCCTGGGCTCAGGTAGATGTGGCCAATGTTGGAATCACGCTCCCGGTACATGGGACCAGAAATCCCTGCAATATCCATGTTTAAGCCGCCGATAATTGCGACATATGACTCATTCGTCATCCCACTGCCTCCTTTAAAATTTGCATAAGATTGCACGCTTTCTATTATACACAATTCTTCTTAAGAATGGCATGATTTCATGAAATTGTAAAGAGAAAGCGCTTTAAAAATTAGCTGGTCTAAAGCCGATCAGACCGGGGCAAAAGCTTGGTTTGGTCAAGTTTTGAAAGACAAAAATATTGACGCTTGGCTGAAAATTCGGTATGATAAAGTTGAATGTCAAACTTAGTCAGACTAGAGGTGATTAAAAATGCGTAATAAAAACATGTCTGATATAATAGAAGCCTACCTGAAACAAGTCTTACAGGAGTCGTCGAATGTTGAAATTCGGCGGAGTGAAATCGCTGAACGCTTCGAGTGTGTTCCCTCACAAATTAACTATGTCATTAATACCCGCTTTACTCCTCAGAATGGTTATCATGTGGAGAGTAAACGTGGGGGCGGTGGTTATATTCGTATCGTTAAGATGACGGTAGTTGATGAGGCGGACTATATTGATTCGATGATTCAGCTGATTGGCGACGAATTATCAGATAAGGACGCCCAAGCAATTATTAGTAATTTACACAAGAATGACTTGCTTACGAAGTTGGAAGCGCGCTTGATCTATGCGAGCTTAGACAAGGACGTCATGGCCCATGTGAACCAAGCCGATTCCTTACGCGCCTTGATCTTAACGAATGTGCTTCGTAAGTTGAAATACGATCATTAAACTGCGCGAAGATTGGAGTTTAGACCATGAAAGAAATCTATACGGAAAAAGCCCAGAAAGCCTTAGCCTATGCCTTAGATGCGGCGAAGGATTTCCGCCACCATGCCATTGGGACAGAGCACCTCTTGATGGGTCTTCTAGCCGAACCTGATGGCATCGCCCATGCGGTCCTGAGCCCTCATATTGATGACTATGAAACCCTTAAGGAAGAGGTCGAGTTCGTAGTGGGCTATGGTTCAGGCCAAGATCCTTATAATGAATTAGGCGAGCCTGTCTATTCCCCCCGTGCCAACAAAGTGCTCTACCTCAGTACGGAAGAAGCTAAGAAGAATCGGGCTTCCTTAGTAGGGACCGAACATATCCTCTTGGCTCTCATGCAAGAAGAAGTCCTAGCTACCCGTATTTTACGGAATTTAGGGGCGGATCCAGATATTATCCGCCGCGACATCTACCAGATGCTCGGCCTGCCTTTAGATAGGGGGGGACGCAAGAAACAAGGGAAAGTTGATCCTCACAAGAGTAAGACCCCAACCTTGGATGCAGTCAGCAAGGATTTAACCAAACGGGCCCACAATGGCCAACTTGACCCCATCATCGGTCGGGAAAAAGAAGCTCGACGCATCCTCCAGATTCTCAGCCGCCGGACTAAGAATAACCCTGTCCTCGTGGGCGAACCTGGTGTAGGTAAGACCGCTATTGCGGAAGGCCTAGCCCAGGCCATTGTCAGTGGACAAGTCCCCGAAAGCTTAGAGAACAAGCGCTTGATGATGCTCGACATGGGCTCTTTGATTGCGGGAACTAAGTACCGGGGTGAATTCGAAGACCGGATGAAACATCTGATTGAGGAAGTCATCCAAGATGGACAGGTCATTCTTTTCATCGACGAATTGCATACCCTTATCGGAGCTGGCGGGGCAGAAGGGACAATGGATGCTTCCAATATCCTTAAACCCGCCCTAGCCCGCGGTGAAGTTCAAGTGATTGGGGCAACCACCCTTAATGAATATCAGAAGTATATTGAAAAAGATGCTGCTCTAGAACGGCGCTTTGCCAAAGTCCAAGTTGATGAACCGACAATTGAAGAAACCCGGTCCATCCTGGCCGGCATCCGCCAAGCCTATGCGGACTTCCACCAAGTGACGATTACCGATGAAGCTATTGACGCAGCAGCCAATTTAAGTGCGCGTTATATTTCCGACCGCTTCCTACCAGACAAAGCCATCGACGTGATGGATGAAGCCGCAGCAACCAAACGCCTGGATGCCCAAGGGAAAACGGACCAAGCTGGCAAGAGTCAGGACTTGGTTCGCGACTACCGGCAACTCGAAGAAGCCAAGCTAAGGTGTGTGGCTGAGCAGAACTTCCAAGAGGCTGCCAAGCTCCATGCCAAGCAAAAAGAGCTGGAAGAAGCCCTCAATAAGTTAGAGACCAAGCGTAAGAAGAAAAAGCAAAACTATAACTTATCGATCGGCGAAGAGGAGATTGCCGCAATCATTGCTCAATGGACCGGCATCCCTATTAGCCAGCTCACCGAAACGGAAAATCAGAAGATCTTAGCCTTGGAGGAACGCCTCCACCGTCGGGTCAAAGGCCAGGATGAGGCGACCAATGCGGTGGCTCGTGCTGTACGCCGGGCCCATTCCGGGATCAAAGACCCCAACCGGCCTATCGGTTCCTTTATGTTCCTAGGCCCAACCGGGGTCGGGAAGACCGAATTAGCCAAGAGCCTGAGCGAAGAGCTCTTCGGTTCCGAACGCCACTTGATCCGGGTCGATATGTCCGAATTTATGGAAAAATACTCAACCAGCCGGATGATTGGTTCTGCCCCAGGCTATGTGGGCTATGACGAAGGGGGTCAATTGACCGAAAAAGTACGCCAACACCCTTATTCAGTCGTGCTCTTTGATGAAGTGGAGAAGGCCCATCCCGATATTTTTGACCTACTCTTGCAAATCCTCGATGATGGCTACATCACAGATAGCAAAGGCCGGATGGTGGATTTCCGCAATACCATCATTATCATGACCTCAAACCTCGGAGCAACCGCCCTGCGTGATGAGAAGACAGTCGGTTTTGGTCAGGAGTCCGTCAGCCATGACTATGACCGGATGAGCCAACGTATCCGGGAAGAATTGAAGCAACAATTCCGTCCCGAATTCCTCAACCGGGTGGATGAAATTATCGTCTTCCACTCCCTGAACCAAGAACAAGTGGGCGAAATCGTCAGCAAATTTACAGATGCCATGGCCGAACAATTGGCCCAACAAGGTATTGACCTCCGTCTCACCCACGGCGCCATCAAAGTCCTCGCTGAAAAAGGCTTTAGTCCAGAATACGGAGCCCGTCCCGTGCGTCGGGAAATCCAAAGCCAAATCGAAGACCCACTCAGCGACCTCATCCTATCCCAAGCCGTCGGAGAAGGCGACCGCCTAACCATCGGCTCACGCCAAGGCAAACTCTACATTCGCATCCAACACGAAGACGGCAGCGAAGAAAAAGAAAGCCTATCGAAAGTCCAGGGTGTGAGCAAAGGCGTTTAGAAAAGGATGACTGGAGGCAAAAGGGATAAGAACGGCTTTAGCCGGTCGTTCCCTTTTGCTAAAGTCACTCCTTTTCTGCCTTTGCGAACCCGACTAGTCCAGGGTGTGAGGGCGCACGGGTAGAAGTGGACCTCTGGAGCAAAGCAACAGAGAAGACTAAAAGTCTTCGACGGCGCTTTGTGAAGAGGAACCACTTCTGTGCGACCGAACCCGACTACACAGGGTGAGAGAGGATGCGGGAGAAAGGGAGCTCTGGAGTAAAAGGACAGAGAAGGCTACAAGCCTTCGACGTCCTTTTGCGAAGAGGAGCCCTTTCTGCATTCTCGAACCCGACTATCAGGGTGAGAGGGCAGGCGGTTAGCTGAACACTCAAACAAGCCCGTTGACTGTGGACTGATAGAAATGAACCCACAATCAGGCTAACGGAGTGTGTGTTAGCAGCTTTCAATCCCCACACGAGACTATAAAGTGTGGGTTGACCAGCCAGGAGGCACTACCCCATAAGCTAAATGATATGTGAAGAGAGTTGGCCCGGCGCCAGCTCTTTTTATTCGTCTTTCCAGGGGCAAACTTTTCAGCTGCCAAGCCTGTATGGTATAATGCTAGAAACAGAAGAAGTGAGGTGGATGGTATGGATAAGAAAACAAAGGCGGGACTTTTTGTATTAGGTTCTCTCGCTGCAGTGACAGCGGTAGCTGCTGTTGCATTTTTTGAAGAAGATAATGAATCGACCTTTAGTAACTTGCTAGATACGGTGGGCAAGAAGGGCAAGGCCCATGGACAAGACTTGGTCGATAAGTTGCCCTTCTTTTCGGATGATTCTTCAGCCGGTAAGTGGAAAGATCGGGCATCAGACCTTTACCAATTGGTTGACTCTTTCCGGTCAGATGATTAGATCCAACCGTCTTGGTGAGTGTCTGAACGATGACTCAATGGTCAAGACTGGAAAAAGAACTGTTTAAGGTTATAAGAGAGTGTGACAAAAGTCGATCAGGCCTGAACCACTGGAGCGAACTATGAGAAATCGTTTACTAACGATTTCTCATAGTTCGTGAAGTGGATGTCAGGCCTGACTTTTGGAGCAGGTTTTTGAAAAAATGTTCACTATTTAAAAAGAGGCTGGAACTTTTGTCCCAGCCTCTTTTTATTTAAGGTAAGAGCAAAGACGTTTAGAAGCTTACCATTGGGACACGAACGAAAAAGAGCAAGCTGTGCTTGCGCCTTTCGATCGTGTGAAGTGAAGAAGCTTCTGTCTTTGCGAAATCATTCCGACTTTGCCAAGTCGAACCTATGCTTAAAAATTAAAACTTTCTCATCATCCCCTTAATCTGTGCTATAATTGACCTATTAATAACATAAAGGAGTGACTGCAAATGGCAATTTATGGCCAGAAATTAGGCATTGTCGGGGTAGGTTTTGTCGGGTCCAAAATTTTATCCAATGTGTTGGCCGCCAATCTCTTCTCTGAAATTGTTTTGATTGATGAGAAAAAAGAGAAGGCGGCAGGGGAAGCCCTCGATGAGCGCCATGCTATGGGACTCGGTTCGACCCAGCATGTGAAGGTCTATGCCGGTGAATACAGTGATTTAGCAGATGCGGATGTGATTGTAGTTGCTGCAACCCATATCTACGAAGATGAAATTCCGGCTGAACGTCAGGATCTTTTATTAGATAATATTCCGGTCCTGGATGATGTGATGTCAGGAATCAGCCAACACACCCGGGAAGCCATCCTGGTTTTTATCTCCAATCCTGTTGATACCCTGGCCCATCTAGCAGTGACAGAATATCATTACCCCAAGGAACGGGTCCTATCGACGGGGACTATGCTGGATTCAGCCCGCTTGCGCTATGCGGTGGCTGAGCACTACGGTATCGATCCCAAGTCAGTGACAGGCTATATGCTAGGGGAGCACGGCATGTCTTCTTTTGCAGCCTGCAGTCATCTCAATGTTCAGGGGATCCCTTTTGACCAGCTGAGCGATTATTTTGAAGGGATTAGCCCCCTCGATGTTGACCAATTGACAGAGGAAGTTGTCCAATCGGCTTATGATGTCTTTATGGATAAGGCGGGTGTGACGGATGCCGCCATTGCCCGGGTAGCGGTGGAACTCTTGACGACTATTGTCCTGGACCAAGAGACGATCCTGCCTGTCGGGACCTTCTGTGGCCAAGGCATTTATGACCTCGACCAAGCGGTAACCTTCAGCCTGCCTGCTCAGATTGGCCGCCAAGGGGTTGTTCGGACCTTCCAGATTCCACTCAACGAATGGGAAAAAGAAAAATTAGTCCAAAGCGTGGCGGTCATTGACCAGTCCATCCGCTTTGGTCGGGAGAAGCTGCAAGACTACCGCAAGCAGTAAGTCCCTTATCAGTCAAGACAGAGCCGCAGCAGAGTTTGTGGGAGCGGAAGCTAGCGGCTTTTTTCTTTGCTTAAACAAGCTTTAAAGGAGAAAGTGATGAAAACTATCCAGCATCAATTTATTCGCAGCGCCTTAACGCTTGCCCTATTGGCTTTAGCGGGTTGCCAGACGGCTTCGAGTCCTCTGACTAAGCCGCAAGCAGAGACCGTCCATGAAGCGCGCATCATGGCCCATGGCGACTTGCTCTACCATGACCCGATCTTTGCTAGCGCTGCCCAGGTCGACGGCTCTTTCGACTTCTATCCCAATTTTACTTATGTTAAACCCTGGATTCAGCAGGCTGATCTCAGCTTGGCGGACTTTGAACGGACGATTGATCCTAGCAAGCCCCTGGTCGGCTACCCGCTTTTCAATGCGCCTGAAGCGGTGGCTGATGCCATGGCGGATACGGGCTATGATGTGGTGGACCTGGCCCATAACCATATCTTAGATTCGGGACTCGAGGGCCTCCGTTCAACGGCAGCTAGCTTCAGCCAACGCGGGATGACGCCCCTGGGAGTCTATCCAGAGACGTCCCGCCAGGATGCTGATATCTTGGTCAAGGAAGTCAATGGGATCAAGATTGCTCTTCTTGCCTATGCTTACGGCTTCAATGGGCTGGAGGCGGGTCTGAGCCCTAGTGACTATGCCTCTTGCCTCTCTGACCTCGACGAAGAGAAGATGTGTCAAGAAATCGAGCGTGCTGAGAAAGTAGCAGATGTGACCGTCGTCATGCCTCAGATGGGAGTGGAGTATGCCTTGGAACCGACCCAGGAACAAATTGATTGCTACCATAAGATGGTAGCCTGGGGGGCGGATGTGGTCTTGGGTGGCCACCCCCATGTCATTGAACCTGCTGAAGTGATCGACCGTGGAGGGGATAAGAAGCTGATTATTTATTCCATGGGTAACTTCCTCTCCAACCAGCGCGCGGAAACCATGGAGGGTAATATTTGGACCGAGCGCGGGGTCTTGATGGATCTGACTTTTGAAAAGAAGGGGGACAAGACCCGGATCAAGGAGGCCCAAGCTCGGCCGAGTTGGGTCGCTCGGGAAGACCTGGGGACCTATTCCCAGACCTTTAATCGCAAGCAATACCTCTATCAAACTTATATCCTCGATGATTTCGTAGCTGGCGGGCCTTACCGCGACCAAGTTGATCCAGCTGTCCGAGACCGGATCGACCAGGCCTATGCTGCAGTTAAGGACCATGTGGGATTGAACTGGCCCCAAGCCAAGCACAGCTACCAAGCCAGTCCCGGGATTGATGATTGAAGTGGTTAATCAATGGGTGAGACAAAAGTCCAGGCCTAAGCGATGTTTGTCACAGTCTCGGTTAATAAATACAAAAATTAGTTTTTTAGAAATGAAAAGTAAAGAATCTTTAAGTTCTTTGCAAGACGTGTCGGCTTAAATAAATCATCTGAGGAAGCAGAAGAAGTCGAAACTTTCCTATTATATGACGGCCTCTGAACTTTGGGTCAGGGGCTGCTTTTATTTTCTGGAAGGGCTTTAAAGACGATAAAATATCGTTTTTTGAGAAAGAAATAATTTGACCAATGGCTTAGATTATCGTAAAGTAATAATTGTGGGAACATATCTTTTGAAATCTATGGAAGGCGAATAGCCCCTTCCAAATTGAGAGCCAAGCAGAAACTTTTCATGCTGGCTCTGCTTGATTATTCCGAATTTGAGGTGGTTGTTTGCAGCATGAAGACTTTATGCGTTTGGCCATAGCGGAAGCCAAGAAGGCGGAAGCTTTAGGCGAGGTGCCGATTGGTGCGATTGTCGTTAAAGATGGCCAAGTGATTGGACGCGGCTATAACTTGCGCGAGCAGTCCAATGATGCTACGAGCCATGCGGAGATGCAGGCCATTCGTGAAGCTAACGCTTATTTGGATAATTGGCGACTGATGGATTGTGATATGTATGTCACTTTAGAACCTTGTCCAATGTGTAGCGGGGCAATTATTCTATCGCGGATTCGACATCTTTATTTCGGGGCTTATGATCCCAAGGGCGGCACAGTAGGTTCTTTGATGAACCTTGTCACTGATGAGCGCTTTAACCATCAAGTTGAAGTGACCAGCGGCCTCTTAGGAAGAGCCTGCAGCGAGATGTTGACGTCTTTTTTTAGAGAATTGCGTAAGCAGCGTAAGCGGGCGTCACGGAAGCCTCGAAAGGAAGAAAACAACTTGCACTAATTATTCTTAAAAGAGCGGCTAGTTGTTGTCAGGCTATGCTTAGTAGTAGAAGATAAGGTATAATGATTCTTATAAGGGGGGTGGAGCGATTGGCGAACCAAACGATTCAACAGGTTGTTGATGCAGAAGCAAAAGCTAAGGGCATTAAGGCAGATTTTGAAGCCAAGTTAGAGCAATTACGTCACGAATATCGAGCAAAATTAAAAGCGCTAACAGAAGAAAAAGATGCTGAAGTGGCTGATTTCAAGGCCAACAAGAAGGCCGAACTTGATCAAGCCTATGCCGAATACCAAGCACAAGCAGATGAAGAAAATCAGGGCCAAATTCAAGGCCTCGGTCAAAAATTTGACGAGAACAAAGAGGATTTGGTCGCATATGTTGTTGAGGAGGTGAGAAAATCATATGGCAATAGCTAAAATGAAGAAGTTGTCGATTGTATCGAAACCTGCACTAAAGGAAGACCTGGTGAGAAACTTACAGGCCTTGCAGAGTGTCGAAGTGTCGGCCCTGCCTAGGGAAGATGCTGAAGATGCGGTTGATGCGGCACAAGTGAAATCTGAAGACTATGTCCAATATGATGATCTCTACCAAAGAGCAGAGCGGGCTTTAGTGATCCTATCCCGTTATGCTAAAGATCGGTCCATGATGGAGAAGCTCACCCATAAGCGTCCTGTCTTTAGTCTAGAAGGTCTCCACCAAGAAGTGGACCTGGACCAAGGCCAGACTTTAATTGAAGAGGTCGAAAAACTCTACAATCAACGGGAAAACATTATCTCCACCCGGGAAACAGTGGAAGATGAACAGTCTGCTGTTTCTAACTGGCGGAGCTTGGATGTGAACCCAGCCGAGCTTTATCAACTGGACCACTTTGCCGTTTCCTTGGGGACTGTCCCTAACGATAGCTCAAGCAGCCAGTGGCATGCCCTTAAGGAAGATACAAAAGATGAGGATATTTCCTTATTAGAAGCCTTCTCCAATGAGGACGAAATTGGGGTGGTAGCTGTGACCCGCAAGTCTCAAGCTGAAGACTTCCAGGGGAGACTGGCTCAATACCACTTCCAGCCTTTCGATTATCCTTATGAAGAAGGTCCAGAAACAGCCTTCCAGAACTTGGAAGACAAGCGTAAGTCACTTATCAAGGAAGAGGAAGAAGTGGTGCAGGCGCTCCAGACTCTAGAAGCTAAGATTCCTTTAGTGGAACAAGTCGCTGAAGAGACCTATAACCGCTCACAACATGCCTTGGCTGTCCAATTGACTTATGATAATGATTATTTAATCTTACTGAGTGGTTGGACTGACGAAGAGGACTATGACGCGCTCATCCAGAAACTGGAAGCCAGTATTGGGGCAGATAACTTTGTTGTCGTGGAAGAAGAGATTACAGAAGAAGCGATCGACAATAACGAAGTCCCCACAAAACTTAAGAATAATGCCCTGAACGCGCCCTTTGAAATGATTACCGAAATGTACGGGGTACCCAACTACCGGGAGATTGACCCGACACCATTTATTACCCCCTTCTACTTACTCTTCTTCGGGATGATGATGGGGGACCTCGGTTACGGCTTGGTACTTTGGTTAGGTACCCTAGTCGCCATGAAGGTGATGGACCTGCATGGGAGTGCAGGAAACATGGTCAAATTCGGCCATTACCTATCCTACCCCACCATGCTCGTGGGTCTGCTCTACGGTTCCTTCTTTGGGGAGTCGATTCCAACAGGGATTGTCGATCCAACAGGCGATGCGATCTTGATCATGGCAGCCTCTGTTGTGATCGGTTTGATTCATATCTTAGTTGCCCTCTGCATTAAGATCTATCTTGAAGTGCGCCGGGGCAATATGGAATCAGCTTACAGCGATGGCTTAGGTTGGATCCTGATCCTACTTGGCCTAGGTGCCTGGGGGATTGGTGCTATGGCTGGGATGCCAGAAGTTGGAACCATTGGGAAATGGGTATCCATTATCGGCTTTGCCGGAATGATTATTGTCCCTGTTATCTTCCAAGATAAGAAGCTCCTGGCAGCTGGGCTAGGTCTCTACAATATCTATGGGATTTCAGGCTATGTTGGGGACCTAGTTTCCTATACCCGTCTGATGGCGCTGGGGATCTCTGGGGGATCCATCGCCATGGCCTTCAACATGCTTGTTGGCTTCTTCCCAGCCCCAATTCGTTTCACGATTGGGATCGTATTGATTATCGCCTTGCAATCCTTTAACTTGTTCCTCTCAGTTCTGAGTGGTTACGTTCACGGTTTGCGTTTGATCTTCGTAGAATTCTTCGGTAAGTTCTATGAAGGGGACGGCCGGGCCTTCAGCCCAATCAATACCCTAGAGAAATATGTACGTTTGAATAACTCTGACAAATAGACACAATATATAATACGGAGGTATAGTAATGGAAAACTGGATAAGCTTTTTTGTTGAAAATGGTGGCGCAATCTTCGCTATGCTAGGCGTAGCAGTTGCCGTAATGTTCTCAGGTATGGGGTCTGCCCGCGGTGTTGGTGAAGCCGGTCAATCCGCTGCCGCCCTAGTGAAAGACCAACCTGAAAAATTCGCCCAATCCTTGATCTTGCAGCTCCTACCTGGTACCCAAGGTTTATACGGCTTCGTGGTTGGTTTCATGATCTACTTACAATTAGGGAATGAATTAAGCTTACAACAAGGCTTTCTCTATTTAATGGCCGCTCTTCCTATCGGGATTGTTGGTTGGATCTCAGCTAAATACCAAGGTCAAACTGCTGCTGCAGGTATGCAAATCTTAGCGAAACGCCCAGAAAACGTTTCTAACGCAATTGTTTACGCCGTTATGGTGGAAACCTACGCAATCTTAGCTTTCGTTATGTCTCTACTCCTAGTTCTACAAATCCAAGGCTAATCAGAGAGTGTGACCAAAGTCAGAGCTGGCCTAGGCCAGCTCTCGCAGCCTAGTGCCTGGCTGGAGCATACTCCAGCGGCATGATCAACCAATAGATAATATATAGAGGAAAGGAGGCACTGTATGGCAACCATTCAAAATTTAACTCAGGATGTCCTCGCTAAGATTAGCCAGGAGGAAGATGCCAAGTTCAAATCGGGCAAAGAAAAGCTTGAGCAAGACACAGCCGCTCGTGAGAAGCGCATCCAAAAAGATGCTGAAGATAAGAAGGCGTCCCTAAATGACCAGGCGGCGCGCGAACTGGACCGCAAGAAGCAAGGTTACAACAACCAAATGCGCAACCAAGTCTTAGCCAAGAAGCAAGACTTGATCCAAACGGTTTATACCGAAGCTGTGACAAGATTGACGGAACTTCCAGAAAATGAGTTTATCGAATTTGTCAAAGGTGCTCTATCACAATTAAATACAGACCAAGCGACTGTCTTACAGCTTGGCTCGAAATCAGAAAAACAATTGACCGACCAAGGTTTAGCCCAACTTCAAGGAGACTATCCGAACTTGAAGCGCGCTGACCAAAACTTACGCGGTCAAGGCGGCTTCATTCTCTCCCAAGAGGGGATGGACTATAACTTTACTTTTGACCAACTGATCGAGGAACAAGAGGAAGCTCTTTCTGCCGAAATTTCCAAACGCGCATTTAATTAGAAAGGAGTTGTCGAAATGGAAAATACAGCATATGCTGGGTTGAATGTTTCCGTCCGCGTCCAAGAGACCAGTCTTTTGCAAGCGTCGGATTACAACGCCATGTTACAGGCAACTTCTTTAAGCGAGGCGCTCAATGTCTTGCGTAAGACGGACTACAACTTACCAGAGGACATTGAAGAAACAAGAGACTTCGATGCTTTCTTAATGGCGGACTTGCGTCGGGCCTATAATGACCTCTACGCAAGCACACCAGATCCACGTGTGGTTGACTTCTACGCCTTGCGCTACGAATACCATAATTTGAAGGTTCTCTTCAAGGAGTGGTATGCAGAGCGTGACTTCTCGGATATCTACCTCCCCATTGGCCGGCACAGCATTGAAAGCTTGCGCCGGGCAGTGCGTACCGGAGATGGCGAGGGTTTCGACCAATCCATGATCCAAGGCATCCGCGATGTGCGCGAGAATTTTGAGAATTACCATTCTTACGATGCCATCTCGATCATCTTAGATTCTGCCTATCTCGATAATATGCGGGAATTAGCGGATGAAATCGATGATCCAGGTGTGGACCGACTGGCCGATATGACGATTGACTTTGCCAACCTGTCTATGCTCGTTCGGGCCATCCAGCAAGGGCGGTCTAAGGGCTTTATGCGGGCAGTCTTAAGTGACAAGGGGACCCTGGATAGCGATGAAATTATCAACTATGCGGTCTCCCACAATCACGCGGCCATTGCCCAGGCCTACAAGTCCCTCATCTACGGGGGGAACTTAGCTAATGCCTTGCATGAAGATGGCAGCACCAGTGTCGTGGAATTAGAAGGTCGGATTGAAGAAACTGAAGCAGAAGAAATGAAGCTGGCCCAATTGGAGGCATTCGGTCCCCTACCAGCCCTAGCTTACTTGTATTTCAAAGAGAATGAAATTACTAATATCCGTTTGATCTTAGTCGGCAAGGCCAATGACTTAGACGAACAAGCAATTAAGGAAAGGATGCGACCTATCTATGGCTCATAAAATTGCAGTCGTCGGTGAAAAAGATGTCGTGATTCCTTTTCAATTGATCGGCTTCGATGCTTTCCCCGTTAACGACGGCCAGGAAGCCCGTAAGCAAGTCGATGAATTAGCAAAGAGCGAATACGGTATCATCTATCTTACCGAAACGATCGCTGAACAGATACCAGACACCATTTCCCATTACGACACCCAAGTCGTACCTGCTGTGATTTTAATTCCTTCACACAAGGGAAGTCTCGGCATTGGGAAGAAACGTGTCCAAGATAATGTTGAGAAGGCTGTCGGACAGAATATCCTCTAAGTCCAGCCATCTCAGTGAAACAACCATTAGAGGGAGGAAAAGATTTGAAATCAGGGAAAATAGTAGAAGTTTCTGGTCCACTGATTAAAGCTTCCGGCATGGAAGACGCTGCCGTTCAGGAAATCTGCTACGTTGGCGACTTGAACCTCATGGGCGAAATCATCGAAATGCACGGTGATGTTGCGTCTATCCAGGTTTATGAAGAAACTTCTGGTTTAACCCCAGGAGAAGAAGTGCGCCCAACCGGGGAGCTCTTATCAGTAGAACTCGGTCCAGGACTTTTAACACGTATGTTCGATGGGATCCAACGCTCACTCGAAGACTTTATGGAAGAAACAGGCTCCAATTACTTGGTACGTGGGGCCCATGTTGACCCACTTGACCGTGAGAACAAATGGCATTTCGAAGCCACTGTCCAAGAAGGTGACAGCGTTGAAGCTGGTGACATCGTCGGGACCGTCCAAGAAGGTGAAGTGATTGAACACCGGATCATGGTTCAAAATGGGGTCAAAGGAACAATTGCTAAGATTGCTTCTGGCGAATACGATTTAGATGATACGGTCTATGTCATCCGTGATGAGCACGGTGAAGAGAAGAGCTATGGCCTCTCTCAAAGATGGCCAGTTCGTATCGGCCGTCCATTCAAGAAGAAATTATTACCAGATAGCATTATGACCACCGGCCAGCGGGTAGTCGATACCTTCTTCCCTATTACTAAGGGGGGCGCCGCTGCCATCCCAGGGCCTTTCGGTGCTGGTAAGACAGTTCTCCAACACCAAATCGCAAAATTCGCAGATGCGGATGTCGTAGTGTATGTTGGTTGTGGGGAACGTGGGAATGAGATGACGGACGTTGTTAACGAATTCCCAGAATTGATCGACCCCAATACCGGCAAGTCTATCATGGAACGAACCGTATTGATTGCCAATACCTCCAATATGCCGGTTGCGGCGCGTGAAGCCTCAATCTATACCGGGATTACCATTGCGGAATACTTCCGTGACATGGGCTATTCTGTCGCTATCATGGCCGACTCAACCTCACGTTGGGCCGAAGCGCTCCGTGAAATGTCTGGTCGTCTGGAAGAAATGCCAGGGGACGAAGGTTATCCAGCTTACCTAGGTTCACGGATTGCTGAATACTATGAACGTGCCGGGATTGTTGAAGTTCAAGGGAGTCAAGGCCGGACAGGTGCTGTTACAGCTATCGGTGCGGTGTCACCTCCAGGCGGGGATACTTCTGAACCAGTTACTCAGAATACCCTCCGTGTGGTGAAGGTATACTGGGGTCTGGATTCCAGCCTATCCCAACAACGTCACTTCCCAGCCATTAACTGGTTAGACTCCTACTCACTCTATCTTGATGATGTGACTCAAGGAATTTCCGAAGCCACAGACACGAATTGGCAAGAAATGGTCGGTAGCGCGATGTCGACCCTTCAGGAAGAAGATGGCTTACAAGAAATTGTTCGTTTAGTCGGGATTGACTCCTTGTCTGAGCGTGACCGTTTGACCTTGGCTGTAGCGGCTATGGTTCGTGAAGCCTACCTGCAACAAAACTCATTCGATGATGTTGATGCGACCACATCTTTCGATAAGCAATTCAAGATGCTAGACATTATCTTAACCTTCGAGCATGAAGCGCGTGAAGCGATGGAAGTCGGCGCTTACTATGACGAAATCATGAAGGGGACGCAAAACATTCGCGAGCGCATCTCACGGATGAAATACACCCATGAAGATGACCTCGACCAATTAGACCAATTGAAGGACGAGATTAATCCTGCCATGCGTGATCTTGTACAAAAGGGAGGGGCTGAATAATGTTAAAAGAATATAAATCCGTAACAGATGTCTACGGCCCTCTGATGATTGTCGATGACGTTGAGGGAGTCGGCTACGATGAATTGGTTGAAATCCAAATGCAAACCGGTGAAAGCCGGGTGGGCCAGGTCCTAGAAATTCAGGAAGACCGTGCCGTTGTCCAAATTTATGGGGGCGGGGCAGGTGTCAACCTACGTGATACCAAGGTTCGCTTCAAAGGGCGCCCGCTTGAATTCGGTGTATCCGAAGACATGATTGGTCGGGCCTTTGACGGACTGGGCAACATCAATGATGATGGCCCTGCGATTATCCCAGATGAAATGCGTGATATCAACGGGACAGCGATTAACCCTATGGCCCGTGACTACCCCGATGAATTTATCCAAACGGGTATCTCTACCATTGACCATATGAATACCTTGGTCCGTGGGCAAAAGTTACCAATCTTCTCGGGTTCTGGTCTTCCCCACCAAGAGTTAGCTGCTCAGATTGCCCGTCAGGCGAGCGTGCTCAATGACGATGAACAGTTTGCGGTAGTTTTCGCCGCTATGGGGGTAACTTTCGAGGAAGCTCAATTCTTCGAAAATTCCTTCCGTGAAACAGGGGCGATTGATCGTTCTGTCATGTTCATCAACCTAGCCAATGACCCAGCCATTGAACGTTTGGCAACCCCTAAGATTGCCTTAACAGCTGCGGAATACCTGGCTTATGAGAAAGATATGCACGTCCTCGTTATCATGACCGATATGACCAACTACTGCGAGGCCTTGCGTGAAGTATCCGCTGCCCGCCGTGAAGTGCCTGGTCGTCGGGGTTATCCAGGTTACCTCTATACCAACCTGTCAACCCTTTATGAACGTGCTGGACGGATCCGCGGGGCTAATGGTTCGGTAACTCAGATTCCGATCTTAACCATGCCGGAAGACGATATTACCCACCCAATCCCTGACTTGACCGGTTATATTACAGAAGGTCAGATTATCTTAGACCATGAGCTCTACAACAATGGGGTTCGGCCACCAATCAACGTGTTGCCATCCCTATCTCGTCTGAAAGACAAGGGGACTGGGGAAGGTAAGACACGTGAAGACCACGCCAACACCATGAACCAGTTGTTCTCAGCTTATGCCAAGGGTAAGGAAGCTAAGGAATTGGCGGTCGTACTCGGGGACTCTGCCCTTTCTGATACCGACAAGCTCTACCTCAAGTTCACTGAGCGCTTTGAAGAAGAATATGTCAACCAAGGCTTCAACACCAACCGTGACATCTTTGAAACCTTAGATTTAGCTTGGGAACTCCTCGCCATCTTGCCTAAGTCCGAATTAACCCGGATTAATGACAAACTGATCGAGAAATACTATCCAAAAGACGCTGAAACTGAATCTGAAGGAGCGTGATGCTAAATGGCCAACGCGTTAAATGTCAAACCGACGCGGATGGAATTGCGCAACCTGAAGAAAAGTTTAGACGTAGCGACACGCGGACATAAATTACTTAAAGATAAGCAGGACGAACTGATGCGTCAGTTTATCGATTTGATCCGCCAAAATAACGAATTGCGCGAGGAAGTTGAAGCCCAACTCTCCGGCGCCCTTCAAAATTTTGTCCTTGCGTCGTCATTGATGAACCAGTCCTTCATTGATGAACTCGTCGCAATTCCAACCAAAGAAGTCTCTTTGGAAATGCACAAGGAAAACATCATGAGCGTTGATGTCCCTAAGATGCAGTTCCATTACTCCGAAGAGCAAGAAAGTGAAAATGAAAAATTTGCCTATGGTTACTTGAACACCTCAAGCGAATTGGACGAAGCGATTGAAACCATGACTCAAGTGATGCCGCGCCTACTCGAACTCAGTGAAATCGAAAAAACCTGCCAGCTCATGGCAGACGAAATCGAAAGTACCCGTCGTCGGGTAAACGCCCTCGAGTATCGAATGATTCCTGACACCCAGGAAACCATCGACTACATCGAAGCCAAGCTCGAAGAAGACGAACGGTCAACCAAGACCCGGATGATCAAAGTTAAGGATATGGGCGAAAAGGCTTAGACTTGATAGAGAGAGTGCGCCAAAAGTCGTTCGGCTCTGAACCACTGGAACAAAGGGTGGAAGAGCCTTGTTAGAGGCTCGACCAGCCTTTGCGAAGTGGAGTCAGAGCTGACTTTTGGAGCAGGTTTTGAAAAAAATTTTGTAAAGGGGTTGGAACTTTTGTCCCAGCCTCTTTTTTAATTTGGGGATGATGCTAGTGAGCAGACGTTTCGCTATTGAATTTAAGCGGTGATTAGTGAACTTGCAGAGGAAGCCTTCGTTAGCAAGTAGCTTCGAGTTAACTTGCGAATGGAGGCCTTCTTTGCGACTTGGTCATGCCTAACTTGCGAATTCCCGGTTCCTTTGCGAGTTGGCGTTGAGCAACTTGCAAAGCACCCTCTCCATCCGCAAGTTGCTGCCGTCCGCCAATCTCCAATACACATGAATCTAGGCTTCCTCGATCAATTCCAACAAAAAAGCACAGCTGGTCCAAAGTTCAGCTGTGCTTTCTTTGTTATTCAGAAGTTTTTAAACCATAAATGAGCGTGTATCCATCACGCTTGGGCTGGAGGCTGGCGTAATGGCTGCGGTAGAGGGCCTGGGTAACTTGTTGGTAGAGCAGGGGCTGGCTTTTTAAGAGCCCCCAACCTGCCGCTAACGCTTCTTCCTCAGTCGTTACGTCCTCCGTCTCCACGTGAACCTTGATTTCCGTCACCAAGTCCTGGTTAGCGTCTTGGTAGCTATAGAGAACAGCTTGGTCGTTCAAGGCGCGGATAAAGCCGCCTTGGTCGCTGGCCTCTTTCAAGGCATGGAGCCCTAGGCGTTGACGCTCCTGATTAATTGCATCAAATAAGTTATATGTCATACTTGTCTTCTCCTCATCTTTGCCAGGTGCAATTCCCCGGGCCGGCTCGGGACTCAAGCGGACGCTGGGTTGTTCACTCGCTAAGCTTAGTTCGGGACCGAGGAGGGGATCTTTTTCAGTAGTGTCCTCATCAGTTTCCTGACTTTCTTCCTCCGCCACCTTGTCGTTTAAGTCATCCAGGACGCCCTCGATCAGACTCCCCGTATCTATCCGGTCTTGATAGTCGAGCTGGTTATCGTGGACAAGGTCGACAACATCCCGACCTGAAGCCAGGGCGAGCTGGGAGAGGGTATCCCCCATTGGCTGACATAAACCTTCAAACCATAATGGACCTGGCGCCGCATCTCAACTTGAATCTCTTCGGCTGACTTCTGGCGAAAAGGCTGGCGCATTCCTTCAAGAGCACGCTTCTTAACCTTTTCGATCTTGGCAGCTTGGTTTTTTTTCTTCTTCTGGTTCACTGTGACTGGCCTCCCTTAACTGCTTTTCTTAACCCTATTATAAAAGAAAGTACAGAAGAAAGCAGGGACTAAGGGTTATTGGCCAAGAATTTGTGCCGAATAGATGAGGGTATGGTCACCATTATCGATGAATTCTAGACCGAGCGACTGGCCCTTATAATTGGCATCGATCATATTGGCATAGTGGCCAGGGCTATTCTTCCAATTGTTAAAAAGCTCTTGGGCAATAGCTTCGGCTGAAGTGCCTGGGCTTGCATAAGTCTGCTGGATATTCTCACCCACATAAGAACCGGTTGTTTCAAAACCATTAGCCGTATTGAAAGCTTGACCATTAGGACGGGTATGGGAGAAGCTATCGATAATTTCCTGGGTCCGGTTGTCGGCTGCGGCTTGATAGCTATCTTGATAGGCTAAAGGCGCTAAGCCTTGTTGGGTCCGCTCCTGGTTAACCAAGTCGTGGAAATGTTTACTGATAGCCTGGCTGAGCGAAGTCGTGGTCTGGTTAGCTAGGGTCACTGCATCAGCATTTGGCGTAGTTACTGCAGCTGGATCTTGGTTCGCGTCAGTGCTTGCTGACTCTTGGGTGCTGGCTTCAGCCGTTGGAATGAAATTAAATTCCGGCTTAGCCTTGCTTAAATCAACGGTTTCTTCACTAGCAAGGGGCGTAACTTCTGCAACAGGGATAGGGCGGCTTTCCTTAGCCTTATCCTGCTTGTTGTCAAAATCGTCATGAATATCGTCATAACTGTCATTGTCTAGGTCATCATCGTGGTCATCTTTGTCATAACTGTCATGAATATCGTCGTAATCGTCATCGTCTAAGTCGTCATCCTGATCATCATCGTCATAACCGTCGCATATATCGTCGTAATCGTCATCCTGATCATCATTGTTATAATCGTCGTAAATATCGTCGTAATCGTCATCATCTAAGTCGTCATCCTGATCATCATCGTCAAAACCGTCGTAGATGTCGTCGTAATCGTCATCGTCTAAGTCGTCATCCTGATCATCATCGTCATAACTGTCGTAGATATCGTCGTAATCGTCATCATCATCATCTAGGTCGTCATCATAGACATCGTCGTCATAACCGTCGTAAATATCGTCGTAAGCGTCATCGTCAAAACCGTCATCATAAGTGTCGTAATCGTCCCAGTCGTCATCAACTTCATAATCTTCATAGTCATCGTAATCGTCATCGAAGTCATCGGCTTGGACGGTTTCCCCGACTCCCAAGCTACCTGCACCAATTAGTCCTAGGGCGATGAGTAATTTTTTATCTAATTTCATGTGATCATTTCCTTTCTCTTTTCCATATGAGTGCTCGGAGGGCGTGTCCTGACCCTCTCGCTATACAATACAAGCAGGGGCAAAAATTTAGGGCCTTTTTTTAAAAGATTTTTCATCAAGTAAATTTAAGGACTAGTTTTGCCCTCCTGCTATACAATACAAGGCTGCTTAAAAATTTAGGGGCCTTTTTCAAAAAAAGATTTTATTTTGGTCGCCTTTATAGAAAAAATACTCTTTTCAGTCGCTTCTGCCTGTCTTTTTTGCTATAGTAGGGCAAAATAGGCCCTAAAATTTGTCGGGGCCTTGTATCTTGTCTTAAGGGCTGGAGGCTCTGATTATGGAGGAATGAGGGGATAAGTGATGGAGACGCGAGAGGAGCGAAACGCGCTCATTCAAGAACATTTTGGTTTTATTATTAAGACCGTATCTGAAATAACGGGACGCTATGTGGAAGTCGGTAATGATGATGCCTTGAATGTGGCTTTGATGGCTTTCGATGAGGCAATTTCACGTTATGATGAAGACCGGGGGCACTTTTTAGCCTTCTGTAAACTGGTGATTAAGAGCCGGGTCCTGACTCATCTTAAGGGAGAGGGCAAGGACCAGCAGGATGTTTCCTTGGACGACTTGCAGGAATTAGGATTTGACCCAGTGGACGAGCGGCCGGCAGCGCAGACGGATATGAAGGTCGAGATTGAGGCCTGGAAGGAAGACCTAGCAGATTTTGAGATTACATTGGAACAGTTAGCAGATGAATCGCCCAAGCACCGGGATACCCGAGAGCGGGCCATTGATATTTCTGAAGCTTCCAGTAAGAAGCGGGTCATTACCGACCACCTCTTCACTAAGAAGCGCTTGCCCATCCGCAAGATGAGTCGGACCTTTGATGTGACAGAGAAGGTGATCAAGGGGTCCAAGACCTTTATTATTTCGGTAATTGTGATCTTCGTGAAGGAATACCGGGCCTTATTAGATTGGATTAGGGGGTGAGCCGGATGTATGATAAAGTCGTAATTTTAGAAATAGCGAGTGACTATGCCTTGGCCATGTCGCGGTCGGGGGAAGTCCTCCGCATTTGTTTAAAGGATGGTCTTGAAGTGGGCCAGCAGGTCTATATTACAGAAGAAGACCGCTACCAGAAATCAGCTGCTAAGGCCCCAGTCCCTCTGAAGGCCCGTTCTAAGCCTAAGAAGATGCCTTGGCTGACGGGCGTTCTAGTGGCAGCCATGGCCCTCCTAGTGGTGGGTGTGGCGACAGTAGCCAGCAATTGGAACCAGGAAAATGAGATCCTCGGCCTAGGACGGAACCCGAGCATCCAGCTAGAGATCAACAACAAGGGCAGCATCCAAGCCCTGACGGATGCTAGTGGTAAGGAACAAGCAGGCGCCAAGTATATCGGTGAGGAGCTCAAGGATGAGATCGACCAGTTGCTCGGCCAAGTGAAAGTGGCGGATGACCAGAACATGGTGGTTGCGAGCACAGGCCTTCCTAAAGACCAGGCCGACCAAGTCCGCCAGCAGATCCGCGACTATTATGAAGCGAACGGCTATGATGGGGACCTGATCTTCCTCCAAGCTGAAAACAGCGAATACCAAGCAGCCAAAGACAAGGGTCAGTCCCTGGCCGACTACCTGATCGACCACTATGGCCTTAATATATGGACGCGCGAGGAAAGTCGTGACTTGTCCGACCAAGAGAAGAAAGACCGGCTGAAGGGCCATGGCGACTACATCCATGTGGTCAACGAAGACCAGCGCAAGAAAGAGGAAGAAGAAGCCAAGCGTAAAGAAGAGAAGAAGAAGGAGGAAGAGGAGAAGAAAAAAGAAGAAGCTAAGAAAGAGGAAAATTCTGGAGACAAGGATGACCAAGGCGCAAATCCAAGGCCATCTTCCCAGCCCGAAGCGAGACCAAACCAACCTGCTCAGCGGCCCCAGCAACCAGCAGCGCCGAGCGCGCCAGCTCCAGCACCCCAACCAGCCCCATACCGGGCACCCGCCCCAGCACCCCAGCCCTCCTATGATGATGATTGGGACGATGACGATTGGGATGACGACGACTGGGACGATGATGACGATTAAGAGTGTGAGGGCTAGCGGGAGAAATAGACCTTTGGAGTAAAATGCTAGAGAAGGCTGCAAGCCTTCGATGGCATTTTGCGAAGAGGAGCCCTTTCTGCATCCTCGAACCCGACTAGATAAGGGTGTGAGCCTTGCGTTTAGGCCTTAATGATTTAATCTTGGTTAAATCCCCAACACTCAATCAAAGCTTCCGATTGTGGGTTGACACAGCGAATTCAACTATAGGGTAAGTAAAAAAAGTATTTAAGCCTGGCAGTCTTGGAATAAAAGCTATTCCAAGGCTGCCAGGCTTTTTTGAAGTACATTTTTGATACAGATTGTTTTTGTAAAGAATGACCTGTTTTATCTATCCCTCTCATAACCATTGGCCCTAAATAAATCACTTGATTTTCCCCAAAAATTTAAACAATCTTTGTGTCTTTTCTGCCTTCCAGAAAAAAAGAAAAGTGATAGGAATAAACTTCTATTATTTGAACTTCTGTGAGTGATTGAAGGAGTCGATTACAGATGTTATAATAGCGCTAACAAAACTTGTAAAGGAGGGATTTGACTTCTAGATAGCAGGATAAAGTTGGAAGGATGGTAGTTTACATGCAATTACATGGCGGACAATTGAAGCGCTGAGTGCACTGGCTATTGCTTGGTTCAGGCAAGGCTTATTTAACTTTCCTGGGTTTTAACCAGTGGCTAGGCACGAGCGCACTAGGTCGGAAGGGCCCCATTGATTAAAGCTCAGGAGAATCAAATAAGTAGCAATAGGCACTCAAGCGCATCACAAAGATGGGCTTTTTTGACGTGCCTAGACAAGCAAATTCACAAACTCAGTCTTCTATTCTGACAGGTAAGCAGTGTAAAGAGTCGATGATTAGAAAGAAGGCAAAAATAATGACAGATTATTACAAGAAAGCACTCGCATTTGCGAAAGAACACATTGCACCTTATGCGGATGAGATTGAAGATAAAAAAGAGTTTCCAAGCCAGGTTTATGATCATTTAATCGAGGCCGGCTACTTGAAATTGATTATTCCAGAAGAACTTGGTGGCTGGGGTGGCGATATCTATGACCACGCCGAAGTAATCCGGGCCTTTGCGACCGAATCAGCCACTATCGGACTGACCTACATGATGCATAATGTGGCCTTGAACGTGGTCTTGAATGCAGCTAAAGATGAAATGAAGGAAAAAATTGTCAAAGAGGTCTTAGAAGAAGGTAAAGTGCTGGCCCTCGCTTATTCCGAATCAGGGTCAGGAGTTAACTTCTACTATCCTGACAAGACCCGGGCTCAAAAAGAGGGCGACGACTGGGTGATCAACGGGGGCAAGAGTATGGTTACTTCAGCGACCTATGCTTCCTACTATATGGTGATTGCGAAAACCGGCGAAGGCAAGGCAGATACCGATAACTTTATTGTGCCTCTAGACGCTGATGGAGTTTCTTTCAAAATGGACTATTGGAATGGGATCGGTTTGAAAGCCAATGTTTCTTGTCCTATGTACTTTGAAGACTTGCACTTAAGTGATGATTACCGGACTGGGGAAGCAGGGTCTGGGATGGAACAGATTCTGACCTTGGTAGCTCCATTATTCGTTGAAGGTTTGGCGGCCGTTTATTCCGGCTTAAATGTGGCCATCTCTAATGAAGCCATCATGCATGCGACCGACCGGACTTATCCTGATGGTTCAACTCTAGCCGAAGTGGATACCATTAAACGGCATATTTCTCGCATCTATAACTATGCCAATGCTGGCGTTAGTGCCTGCCAAGCAGCCGGACTTGCTGCCCGTAACGGCGATGAAGATGCCCTAGCCAAGATCCTATCAGCCCGCGTGATTGCCATTGAGAATGTGATTGAGTCTGGACGTTTAGGCATGTTGATTGGTGGGGGCCGAGCTTACAGCCAATATCGCAACTTCTCACGCTACCTAGCCGACGCCCTGGCTGGCCAAGTCATGGCACCAAGTGTGGATATCCTGCACCAATGGATCGGTAGCGTCCTAACTGGCCAAGATATTCCTTAAAGCTAAGAAGAATGCAGCCCACGTAAACAAAGACCTATGGAGGTAGATAAAATGACAAAAACATTAAAAGTTGGCGCCGTAATTTACGACCCTAAGATTACAGTAATTTGGGATATGATCCGTCAGTTCATCGAAGACAAGAACCAAGGCATCTTGATTGAGCCAGTTTTTTACGATGACTACCGTCACCAAATTGATGACCTCGTGAAAAAAGAAATTGATGTGGCTTGGAATTCACCTCTCGCTAATCGTGAAGCGGAATTACGGACAGATGGCAAAGTCAAATATGGCTTAATGCGGGATACCGATCGCGATTTACATACCGTATTGGTTACCAAGAAGGGATCCGGCATTGAGTCTGTAGCTGATCTAAAGGGCAAAAAAGTTGCCTTTGGTGCTATCGATTCACCCCAAGCTCGCTTAATTCCTATCCAATACCTACGAGAAAACGGTTTGGAATTTGGCCAGGACTATGAAGAAGTTCGCTATGATATTGGTGTTGGACTGGACGGCGACCACACAGGCGGCGAATTAGATGCCATTAAATCCGTTGAAGCAGGAGAAAATATTGCAGGTTTCGCGATTGCGCCTAACTTTGAAGCCTGGGTTAAGGATGGGACCGTGGATGGCAGCCAATTAGAAGTTGTTGGTCAAACGCCTTCCTTCGACCACTGCATCTTTACCGCCCACGAAGAGGTTGCGGATGAAGACTTACAAGCCTTCTCTGACGTTCTAGCCACTATGGACTATAGCAAGGAAAGAGATAAAGAAATCCTTGACTTAGAAGGGCTCAAGGAATGGTTACCAGGCCGTACCAGCAACTTTGAAGAAATTCGTCAGGCTGTCGATTATATGAACTTCTTTGATAAGTAAAGGATAAGCGGAATGAAAAGAGGCTTAGGCAGCAGGGCCTGAGCCTTTTTTATTAGAAAGGAAGGGTGTGTAGATGTACGAGATTTCTTTAATGGGGTCAATGCCTCGTAGCAAGGAAATTCTAAAAGCTTGGCGGGATCTGGCTAAGGAAAGGGTCTCTCAGGCAGACTATCAGCAATTAATCCAGCAGGAGACGGCAAAAGTCGTCGCCTTACAAGAACAATATGATGTGGACTATATCACTAGCGGAGAACTTGGACGGGATAACTATGTCTCCTTCATTGCTGAGGCCCTAGAAGGGGTGGAGATGCTCTCCATGAGTGACATGCTTCCCTACATTGAGGATAAGAAGGCTTACGAAGATATGCTAGAAGTCTTGGATGTTCCAAGTAATAGTATTAAGAACGCCATTTGTGTTGGGAAGGTTAAACGTAAGCACAGCATGGTCGGAGAAGAGTTGGAGGCGCTCCATCGCTTAACAGATTGTAAGAAGAAAATTACCCTCCCAGGCCCTTATCTGGTCACCCGGTCCATGTGGCTGAAAGGCCTATCTGACCGCTATTATGCCAGTAAGGAAGATTTGGCAGAGGATGTGATCCAGGTTTTCGCTGAAGAGATTGCTGACCTGCAAGCCGTGGGGGTAGACGTGATTCAATTTGATGAACCTGTCTTGACAGAAGTCGTTTTCTCTCCTGGTCATACCCGAACATTTATGTGTGCCTCGTTATCGGAGAAGAAGGACCCTACTGAGGAGTTGGAGTTCGCTAAGATGCTGCTTACGCGCGTCTTTGAGACGGTTGACCGGAGCCAGTCCCGGCTGGGTCTCCATGTCTGCCGGGGTAATTGGAGCCGGGACGAAAGCATTCTCTTGTCTGGCTCCTATACCCCGCTTCTGGACCTCTTTAAGACGGTTCAGGCCGATATCTACTATCTGGAATATTCAACGGACCGGGCAGGAGAGATTGACTCCTTGTTTGCAGATCCTGAACTCTTTAAGCAAGCGACTCTGGGCTTGGGGGTCATGAACCCCCGCCAGGATGAAGTAGAAGATAAAGCGACTATTAAAGACCGGGTGGCGGAAGTTCGTCAGTATTTACCTGCCCAGCAGATTGCACTCAATCCAGATTGTGGCTTTGCGACTTTTGCCAAGAAGCCTGTCAATGATTTCAGTCACATTGAAGCTAAATTGGCTAGACTAAAAGAAGTAAAAGGTGAATTGCGAGCTGAATATGATGAATAGAAGAGTAGATGAAGCGAGCGTTTTTGAACTAAGTATGCGTGGGACCTGTCCGGACTTGAAAGAAGTCAAGTTATACACCGATCGTAAGGCTCTAGAAGCCGAGCAAGTGGTTTCTTTTGATAATGAATTTGAAGGCTTCTCAAGCGTGTCTTATTTCTTATCGAGTTTATTGTCATCCGTTATCCTAACAACAATTCGTGAATTGAAAGAAGAGGGTATTGAATTAGATGAGATTGAGGGCTTGGTTCATGCGCAATTGACCAACCCTCTAAGATTAATTCCTGTACGAGGCTATCAAGAGCCGAGCGATCTAACTGCTATTACCATCAAGCTTTTCTACTATGCAGATGGTGATCCTGCAATCATCAATCAAAAGATTCGCCAGGCCCAAGCCTATAATCCCATCTATCGCTTAGTCGACAAAGCCAGCCCGATTCATTTAGAGGTGGAATGGGTTCTATAAGAAAGGGGAACACAATGAAACGAAGCTATGCCTTGGATCCAGCTTGGTTGGGTCCGGCTCTGATTAAGACCAGTATACCTTATCTCTTGAGTCTGCTGACTTTTATCACAATATTTTTTCGCGGGGCCGATGCTGTTTTAGATAATCTTTTTCTCTTTAATTGCCTGGCACTAGTGATGACGGCTTTTGTTTTGTGGACGGACTACCAGATCATGACCCACATGAACCATATCCAAGTCAGGGCAGCGGGTCTGCTGTATTTGATTATCTCTGGCTTGTATGTTTTAAGTTTCCAAGTTTTTTACGACATGATGCTGACAGTTACCATCTCTGTGGGACATTTTATCTTTTTTGATGCCATGTATAATCTGAGCTTTTGTGCCTTATTTATCGTGGCCTTTAAGATATCTGGACTTTACTTAATCGATCTATTTACACAGATTCGTGACCGCTACTAAGGAGGAGAGACTGATGAATTTTGAAGAATTTTTAGCACAAGAGGATGTTGTGATTTTGGATGGCGGGATGTCAACTGCCCTTGAAGAGGAAGGACTTACCATGTCCAACCCGATCTGGAATGCGATTGGCCTAGTCGCTGCGCCTAAGCTGGTCGGCGAGGCCCACCGTAAGTTCTTTGATGCTGGCGCCAATGTGGTGGTGACCAATACCTATTTCTGCTCATCATGGATCTTTAAGGACATGGGTTTTACTGTTGAGGAGAGCCAGGATTATTTGCGTTTGGCCTGCCAAATCGCTCGGAAAGCGCGTGAAGTATCGACAGGCAAGCAGGCAAAATTTATTGCTGGTGGGGTTTCCTGCTACGGGGTCCAATATTCGAACTTATCCGAATATACAGGGGCCTATGACCAGCCGGATGACGAGTATTATGCCCACCACAAAGAGCGCTTCGATATTTTTGAGGAAGAGGGGGTAGACCTGCTAGCTATTGAAACTATTCCGAACTATCGCGAGTCCTTGGTCCTCCTCGACTTGTTGCGAGAATATCCTGACCTTAAAGCCTATTTCTCAAGCACCTTATCGGATCCCTATCATTTAGGGGATGGACATCCCTATGCTGACTTGCAGAAGAAACTCGAGGCCCACCCTCAAATTATTGCTTATGGGACCAACTGCGTAAAACCTGACCTGGTTCGTCCTTACCTAGAAAAAGTCAGCCAAACAGCCAGCAAGCCCCTTCTAGCCTATCCCAATGGCTTTGGTGCCTATGATCCTGTGATCAAAGAATTTACCGGGGACATGGTTGACTTCAAAACGCTCTTTAAGGAAGAAGCGGAAAGCTGGCGTCAGTTAGGCTGCCGCTTGATTGGCGGATGCTGCGGGAGTGATGCCGCCGATATCCGTGTTCTAGCAGAAATCTTTCATGGGGAGGGAGACGCGTGAAAAAGAATGACCTCAACCGCGCCCTAGCCCTTACCCTAGCTCTCTTCTTACTGGCTGCCCTTTCTTGCGGTCTCAGCTACCTCCACCAGGTCCAAGCTTTAGAAGCGTCCTGGATTGGTTATGTCTTCCCCATCATGACCTCGGTTTTTATTGTAGTGACGGATGTTTATATGATGATTAAGAGCAATCAAATCATCCGCAAGAAAGCAGGTACCCTCTACCTGGGCCTGGGAAGTGTGGTGGTTATCGGCTTTCAAGTCATGTGTGACCTTCTCCTGCAGAATCCAACGGGCAACTGGCAACGTTTACTCTTTGATGCCATGTTCAATATCAGTTTCTGCATGCTTTTTATTATTACCTTCAATTTTGCGGATATTTATACCCTGAAATTAACCCGGACCATGGCGGAATAGGGGAGTTTCTTGGTTGAGCCATTTGCAGTCAAAGAGCTTAAAATTGCAGTGAATGATCATTGCCTGCAGTAAAAGCTCCTAAATATGCAGTGAATGATGATGGCCTGCAGTCAATAGCCTTAATTGCGCATTGAGTTAGGCTGGCTTGCACTTGCTCCCACTAAAGGTAAAGCTTATCAGCTTGCAGTCAACCCCTTAAAACATGCAGTGAATGATCTTGGCTAAGCTTTGAAGCTCCCAGCCAGCTTTTTCCATCGCTTTATGGTAAAGTGAGGGAAATCACAAGAAAGGGTGGCAGATTATGGGAGACTTGTTTGAAGCGGTGCCAAATTTTTCTGAGGGGCGTGACCAGGAAGTGGTGGAGGCCCTCGCTCAAGAGGCCAGGTCAGTAGCGGGGGTAGTCCTGCTCGATTATTCAGCTGACGTTGACCACCACCGGTCCGTCTTTACCTTAATGGGGACGGGCCCCCAATTGATCGAAGCACTGATCAAGATGACGACTGTCGCAGTGGAGAAGATTGATCTCACCCAGCACCAGGGTGAGCACCCGCGCATGGGAGCCTTGGATGTTTGTCCCTTCATTCCCCTGGGCCAGACCACTATGGACCAGGCGTGTCGGATGGCCGAAGCCCTGGCTGAGCGTCTAGCAGCTGACTTTGACTTGCCAGTGATGCTCTATGGAGAGGCAGCTAGCCAGCCTTCCCGCCACCGGGTGGCTGATATCCGCCGGGGCGGCTTCGAAGGCTTGGCTGATAAACTTGCTGATTCGGCTTGGCAGGTAGACTACGGACCCCAAGCCCCACATCCTAGCGCAGGGATGACTGCTGTGGGTGCGCGTCCAGCTATGGTCGCTTTCAACGTGAACCTAGCCACGGATCGTTTGGAAGTGGCTAAGGCTATTGCCAAAAAAGTCCGAGGTTCGAGTGGCGGCTTTCCTGCCTGTCAGGCTTTGGGTATGGCCCTAACTGACCGCGACTTGGTTCAAGTCTCCATGAATATCTTGGACTTGGACAGCCTGTCCCTCTATCGGATCCTAGAAACGGTCCGCATGGAAGCAGCCCGCTATGGGGTGGCTGTACTTGAAACAGAGCTTATCGGCCTAGCCCCAGCCCAGGCCCTTTATAGCAGTGCAGCCTATTATCTCCAATTAGCTGACTTCGATCCGAAAGCCCAGGTCCTCGAAGAAAAACTTCGCCAGGCTAAAGCAGACTAAAATAAAAAAACGTATCCTTCCAGTGCTTGGAGACCTAGGAACTAGCCCAAGCGGAAACTGGGGATACGTTTTTTATTTTTAATGTGACTGATCAAATTGTGGTGGGGTTATCTGCTAGCTGTGCTCAGAGTTTTTGAGCACAAATCGGCAGTTGCTATTTGCTTTCAGGGCTCTCGAAAGCTAAGTGCTCTTGCTCGCACCCTATAGTCGGGTTCGGTCGCGCAGAAGTGGCTCCTCTTCACAAAGATTCTTCGAAGGCTTGCAGCCTTCTATGGCTCTTTGCTCCAGAGGTCCACTCCTAGCCGTGCTCCCTCACACCCTAAGTGGTTATGAGGTAGGCTAGGATGGCAAGTAGAGTGGCGCTGGCTCCGATAGTAGCTTCGTAGCGGATGAGGGTCATTCGTTGGCGGAAGTTCAGATGGACACTACCGGCTGTCGCATGGAAGAAAGAACCGTGGGGGAGAGAGTCCAAGACGGTAGCCCCAGCATGGAGCATAGCACCGGCTGGCAGAGGAGAAACTTGAGCGGCAATCAGACTAGGAGCAAAGCTTTGGCTGGCGATGCTGGCCCCTGCCGTGGTTGAGGCTGTAGCAGCTCCCATGAAGAGACCAGATAAGGGGGCGAGGAGAAAGGCTGGCAATTGGAGGTATTGGAGGAGCTGACTGAGATCGCTTTGGAGCTGGGAAGCGGTGATAATGCCAGCGACAGTCCCAGTCCCAATCAAGAGCAAGCAAACGTCTTTGACTTGGTCCAGACCAAATTGACAGTAGCTAATAAGCTGTTGACCTTGTCGGCAGGCCAATAAAGTGACCAGTCCACCTAGGGGCAGGGCAAGGATCGGATCAATGCTGAAACCGGCCAAGGGGCGCAGGGCCAATAAAACCACCACTGTGAGGGGGCCGAGGAGGGCAGCCAGTAAGGTCGGACCTTGGTCGCTATTAGGGTTTTCAGAGGTCTGTCCTCCCTGTTTAGCGGTGGCTTCTGGCTCAGAAGCTTGCTCAGTGGGAAGACTTGACTTTTCGCGCTTGCGGTTGAGGCTTTGAGCTAAGAGGAGGGTTACTAGGCCAGCCACTAGGGTAGGAATGAGATTTTGTAGGATGAGCCGGCTAAGGTCCACATCGAAGCTAGCCGCAACAGCCAAGGTGTTAGGGTTGGGGGAGATGAGGTTTCCGGCCTTGCCCCCGCCGATCATGGCGAGGAGGGTGGCTTCTCTGCTGATCTGGCTCTGCTGGCAGATGGCTAAGGCAATGGGGGCGACAGTAATCACAGTGATGTCAATGAAAACGCCGATGCTACAAATTAAGAGGCTAGCGAGGATTAGGGCAGCTAGCGCACGTTTTTGCCCGAGGCCTTTGACAATAGCCTGAGCAATGCGATGGGCAGAGCCGGTCTGAACGAGACAGCCCACCAGTACACCCGAGGCTAGGATACGGAGGATGGCGCTCATCATGGAGGAAGCACCATCGACCATTGTTGTTATAGCCTGGCTCAGACTAGCACCCCCTAAGAGGGCACCAACTAAGGCACCGACCATGAGGGCATAGGGGGCAGGGAGTTTTTTGAGGATGAGCAAGAGAGCGATAAGGAGGGCAGCTAAGGCGCCAAAACTAGAAATAAACATGGTATAGGCCTCCAATCTAGGGCTTAGGACTCGAAATATAATGTAAGGGCTTTTATAATTAGGATACCATAGACTGACTATAGGAGGTAATGATATGAAAATTATTCTTGCACCTGATTCCTTTAAGGAGGCCTTAACAGCCCAAGAAGTCTGTCAGGCGATGGCAGCTGGAATTCATCGCGCCTGCCCAGAAGCAAAAATCCAGGCCCTCCCCATGGCGGATGGGGGTGAAGGAACGGTTCAGGCTCTCTTAGCGGCCCGCGGAGGGAGCTTGGAGAGGTCCTGGGTAACTGGCCCCCAAGCTAGGCAAAAAGTCCAGGCAGCATGGGGGCGTCTGGCGGACGGGGAGACAGCTGTAATTGAAATGGCAGCCGCTTCAGGTTTGGAACTGTTAGGGCGAGCTGAACGCAATCCCTGGCACACAACAACTTATGGCACGGGTGAATTGATCCAAGCAGCCCTGGATGCAGCTTGCCATAAAATTATCTTAGGGATTGGCGGTAGCGCGACCAATGATGCTGGCGTGGGGATGGCCATGGCCCTTGGTGGCCGCTTCCTCGATGACCAGGGGCAGTCGATTGGATGGGGTGGCGGGGCTTTAGCCGATCTTGCTCAGATTGACCTCAGTCATTTGGATCCCCGGCTCAAGCATACAGAAATTCTGGTCGCTTCCGATGTGACCAATCCCTTAGTGGGGGACCAGGGGGCAGCGGCGATTTTTGGTCCGCAGAAGGGGGCAGATCCTACCATGGTAGCAGCCCTTGACCGCCATCTGAACCAGCTCGCTGCCTGTGCGATGAGAGACTTGAGCCTCGACTGGGACATGGCCCACTACCCAGGAGGCGGCGCCGCTGGGGGCCTGGGAGCTGGCTTAAAGGCCTTTCTTGGCGCCCAGATCCAGTCCGGTATTGACCTAGTCATTGCCGAAAGCCAGCTCGCCTATCATTGCCAAGATGCCGACTATCTCTTGACGGGCGAAGGCTCCTTAGATGGTCAAAGTGTCTTCGGTAAGACACCCCAGGGCGTGGCTCAGATCGGACGGGCGGCTGGCGTCCCAGTGATTGCCCTAGCTGGCCGAATCGGACCAGGGGCGCAGGCCCTCTATGATGAAGGGGTCCAGGCGCTCTTTGCTATTGGCCAGGAACCAAGTTCTTTAGAGACTGCCTTGATCGAGACCGAGAGAAATCTTGAAGGTACTTGTGAGAACATTATGCGTTTGCTCATGACTCTAACTAGTAAATGATATACAAAGAATGTTTTTATCCTGAAAAATCCCAAGCATATTAAATTAAAATTTCATCATAGCATGCTCAGAAACAATAAACTTTGATATTAGCCTTTTCACAAACTTTTAGGATAGGGATAGGGAGATAGGATTTAGCCAGGAAGTGAGAATTTGCAGGAGATTAAGCTAGAGGAATGAGAAAATGAAGAGAAAAGCGCTTCCTTGATTATTGCTTAACTTTTCACATAGGGATCTATTAATGGTAATCTGAAGGTGAATCTATGACTAAAAAATGGAGGTTATTCGAATGAAGCTTGCAGCGATTGTAGGGACCAATTCCGACCGGTCCACAAATCGAAAGTTGTTACAGTTTATGGCCAAGCATTTCAGCGACCAAGCTGAGATTGAAGTTCTAGAAATTGCCGACTGTCCTGCCTTTAACGAACCTAAGGATAAGACAGCACCTGCTCCTATCCAAGACTTAGCGGATAAGATTGAGGCAGCAGACGGAGTGATTATTTCAACACCAGAATATGACCACTCGATTACCGCAGCCTTGAAGAGCGTATTAGAATGGTTCTCTTACAGTGTCCAACCCTTAATTGATAAGCCTGTTATGATTACCGGTGCTTCTCTCGGCTCGCTCGGTTCTTCCCGTGCCCAAGCTCACCTGCGCCAAATCCTGGATGCACCAGAAATCCAAGCACGCGTGATGCCTAGTTCAGAATTCTTGCTGGGACGTTCTGGGGATGCTTTTGACAGTGAAGGGAAGCTAGTGTATGAAGACAAAGTGACAGAATTAGAAGATGTCTTCGAAGAATTCCTACACTTTGTGGATATTACCCAGAAGTTAACGAGTGAACAGAAGACACGTCGGGCTAAGAAAGAAAGCTTTTCTTGGAAAGATATTGTAGACTAGGGAGGAGATAAGCAATGAAATTTGTTGGAATTGTCGGGACCAATGCCGAGTTCTCCTATAACCGGATGTTGCTCGAATTCATGGCCGATTACTATGAAGAAGATACGATCGAGGTCTTGGATATCGACCGGGTGCCCATGTTTAATGAGACCAAGGACCAGACCGATGCCGCGCCTATCCAAGAACTCAAAGAGAAGATTGAAGCGGCAGATGGGGTCATTATTGCAACCCCAGAGCATAACCACTCCATTCCTTCAGCCTTGAAGAGTGTGATTGAATGGTTGTCTTATAAGATCCATCCTCTAGATGGCAAGCCTGTTATGATTGTCGGGGCTTCTTACAGTGTACAAGGCTCTTCACGCTCACAATTACACCTCCGCCAGATCTTAGATGCACCTGGGGTAAATGCGATTGTTATGCCAGGGAATGAATTCTTACTGGGACGGGCCCACGAAGCCTTCGATGAAGACGGAAAATTAAAAGACAAACGCACGGTTCAATTCTTGTCATCCTGCTTCCGTAAGTTCAAACGTTTCACTGAAGTGGCTGAGATCTTAAACCAACCCGAAGAAGTGAGCTTCAAGCCAGGGGACTACCATGTTTCCGCAGTGGGCCATAACGGCGACTTGCCTATGGTGGTGACCTTCTCAGAGGACCGGATTGAAGCCATTGATATCGATACGGAAGGCGAAACAGAAGGGATTGCTGACCTGGTCTTCACTCGTCTACCAGAAGAAATTATCGATGGGCAAACCTTGAATGTGGACGTCGTCTCTGGGGCTTCTGTTACCTCTAACGGCGTGGTTGACGGGGTAGCGGATGCGGTTTACCAAGCCGGCTCTGACCCAGAAATCTTGAAGAAACGGCCTAAAGTTAGCGAAAGCATGCAACTCGATCCGATTGAAAAAACAGTGGATGTAGCGGTTATCGGTTCTGGTGGGGCTGGCTTAGCAGCAGCAGTAGCTGCCTTAGACAAGGGAGCCTCTGCCTTAGTTCTTGAGAAATTCCCTGTTATCGGTGGGAATACGGTCCGGACAGGGGGACAAATTAATGCAGCCGACCCTGAATGGCAACATCAATTCAAGGCGATCCACGGCGAACGTGCTACCCTAGAGAAGATCTATAACACTCCTGAAGAGGAGATTGCAGAAGAATACCGGGAAGATTTCCGCGCTCTCAAAGAAGAACTCGACCAATACTTCAAGGATCTTGATGAAGGTAAGAGCTATCTCTTTGATTCCATCCACCTCCATACCATCCAAACTTATATTGGCGGGAAACGGATGGACCTAGACGGTAATGAAATCCATTCCGATATCGAATTGATCCACTATCTGACGAAGAATGCCCTGCCAACCATTGACTGGCTCAAAGAGAAAGGTGTTTCTTTTGACGAACATATGGTAGCCGAACCTGTTGGCGCACTCTGGCGTCGGGCCCGGGAACCTCAAGCCTCTGAAGGCTTCGGATATATTGATCCATTGACCACTTATATCGAAGAACATGGTGGCGAAATTATGACCGACACCAAGGCTGACCGCTTCATCGTAGAAGATGGTAAGATCGTTGGGATTCAAGCGACAGGCCGCTATGACCAAAAAGTTACGATCCATGTGAATAAGGGGGTTGTCATTGCTACAGGTGGCTTCGGTGCCAATATCGAAATGATTAAGAAGTATGATAACTACTGGGGCAACCTACCAGAAAGCATCCCAACCACCAACTCACCAGCCTTAACGGGTGATGGAATTGAAATGGGTCAAGAAGTCGGCGCAGATGTTGTTGGCATGGGCTTTGTTCAATTAATGCCGTCAGCTGACCCTATTACAGGTAATATCTTCAGCGGGATCGACTGCCCACCATCAGACTTTATCTTCGTGAATAAAGAAGGGAAACGCTTCGTTGACGAATATGCCTCCCGTGACGTTCTAGCTAAGGCGCTCTTTGACCAAGGTGGCGTGATCTATAATATCTCGGATGCTGAGATTGCCAAGACACGTTTCAACTCAACTGATGAACAATTGGCTAATGATGTTAAGAAAGGCGCCTGCTTCAAGGCGGATACCCTGGAAGACTTGGCTAAGCAACTAGACATCGATCATGAAGTCTTCGTGAAGACGATTGAAGACTACAACTCCTATGTGGACCAAGGCTATGATGAAGAATTCCAAAAAGGTGCCTTCAACCATAAAGTCATTGTGCCACCATTCTATGCTACCCCAAGAAGCCCTGCAACCCACCATACCATGGGCGGGCTTAAGATTGACGCTCAAACGCGCGTCCTCAACACAGAAGGCCAAGCCATCCAAGGCCTCTATGCTGCAGGGGAAGTTGCAGGCGGCGTCCACGCCGGTAACCGCCTAGGCGGCAATGCCCTCGCCGACATCTTCGTCTTCGGCAAACTCGCCGGAGAAAACGCAGCTGAATAAAAGGGTGTGAGGCTTGGCGGTTAACTTTCATTCACTGGAGCAAGTCGCCAGAGCAGTCTGTAAGACTGCGCCGGAGACTTGTGAAGTGACATGAAAGTTGCCAAGACGAACCCAACTAATAAAAGGGTGAGAGGCTTGGCGGTTAACTTTCATTCACTGGAGCAAGTCGCCAGAGCAGTCTGCAAGACTGCGCCGGAGACTTGTGAAGTGACATGAAAGTTGCCAAGACGAACCCAAGTCCACCCAAGAAACCAGCAGTGGCCGGCCTTCAGCCGGCTTGCTGGTATTTTCTTAGCACTGATAACATTTCAAACAATAGAAGGAAGATGAATAATGGAAATCGTTGGTATTTTAGGCCTGGCCTTAGCCATAATGGCAATTATTTACCTCTCCTTTAAGGGACTCAATATTGTGGTCGCTGCCCCTCTAGCAGCTATCATCGTAATCGTCTGCAATCAGATGAACTTCTTTGAGGCCTTAACAGGATCAGAAAATTCCTATATGGCAGGTCTAGCAGGCTTCTTGATTAAGAATTTTGCTATCTTTTTACTGGGGGCCATGCTCGGCCAATACATGGACCGTTCTGGAGCCACCCAGCGGATTGCGGAAGTCCTCTTAGAGAAGATTGGGACGGATAGCCCCTTCCGCGTTCTTATCGCTTTAACAATTATCGGTAGTGTCCTAACTTTCGGTGGGATTTCAATCTTCGTGGTCTTCTTCACGCTGATCCCTCTAGCTCGGCCTATCTTTAAGAAGTTAGATATTAACTGGGAATTGGTCTCTATCCCTCTCTTCCTCGGGGCGGGGACCTATACCATGTCAATGATCCCGGGGACACCTTCTGTTCAGAATGCCATCCCCACAACAGAACTCGGCACGACTCTGACAGCTGCTCCACTCTTAGGGATTGCAGCGACCATTACGATCCTGATATTTGGGCTCTGGTATATGAAACACGAATTAGATAAGAGTATAAAGAAAGGGGAAAACTTCTACAGCTACCTCGATGGTAAGCCAGTTCCAAAAGAAGACCAAGAGGCGGTGAGTGACCAAGAGAAGCCAGGCTTTATGGTAAGTATCCTGCCCCTTCTTCTCCTGATTGTCCTTATCCTGGTCTTCAGTAAGGTGCCTAATATTATCTTAATTGCCTTAACAGTAGCCATCCTCTGCTGCGCCTTCCTCTTCCGCAAGTATCTGCCAGACCAAAAAGATGTCCTCAACAAAGGGGCATCTGGGGCAGTCGGTTCCTCCTTTGGGGCCGCTTCAGCGGTTGCTTTTGGGGCTGTCTTGACCAGTGCACCAACTTTTGCGGTGGTCCAAGAGGCCTTGGTCAATATGCCAGGACCTGCCTTAGTGACCCTGGGTGTCATTACGGCCCTCCTATCTGGGGTAATGGCCGCTTCCGGTGCAATCGGTACAGTAGTTTCCCAATTTGCCCAACCTTATTTAGAAATGGGTATTCCAGCAGCTGTAATCCACCGGGTAGTTGTTATCGGTGGGGGCGTACTGACTGTTGTTCCCCAATCTGGGGCGGTCATTGCCTTCAATAGTATCTCAGGTTTAGATTTCAAGCATGGCTTCAAGCAAGCTTTCATTGTCAGCAACGGGGGCTTCCTCTTGGCCTTAATTGTGACCTTGATTCTAGCTGGTGTGCTCTATTAATAAGCAAAATAGCCTATATCCAAGCAGGGATTTTCTCAGTAACTGGGAGAATCCCTGCTTTTTTAACAGCTATATCTCATAAATGACAGTTTGGTAACAAAGAAAGCCTTTTATTAATAAAATTGTCAAGCCGTCTTTACCTGCTGTTAAAGTGACTTTGCTATAGTAGAATCATGAAAGGGAGTGACAGGATGTCTGCGATAAAACGAGCGCTAGTAAGCGGCTTTTTGGTCCTATTAACAGCTTTGCCCACGGTATTTGCAGAGGAAGTGGAAGACCAAGCGGCTGACCAAGGACGGCCGGAAGATTTTCCAAGCTTAGAAATGGACCGACCCTCTATGGAAGAAGAGGCGGGCTTCGTTCCCCAAGAGGAGGAGAGCCAGGAAGATGACCTGCCTCCCACTCAGGCACCTGAAGCACCCACAGCAGAGCCACCAGCTAGCGAGCCAAGCGATGATTTGGAATTAGCCCAACCGGACAAGGCCCCACTTGTGCCACGGCGGTCGGTGATCTGGTCGCGACCACTTGATCAGGGAGACCAGGAGGAAGAGCCCCTCCCGAGTCCTAAGCAAGCTAAGCTTCCGAAAATAGAAGCCGAAGTAGACCATTCTGAGCTTCCAAAGGTGGGTGCAAGTAGTAAGAAGTTTCAAGTTGGCTTATGGGCCTTGCTTACTGCTTTCGTTTTGTTCTTAGTTAGCTGCCTTGAAGATTATATTTAAGTATTAGTGAGCTGCTCCTAATGTATTTGGGGTGGCTTTTTTTGTGTCTAATATAAGCTGAGAAGGAGCAAGAAGAGGGCAGATAGGTCAGTAATTGGAGGGGTCAACATTCCATTTTGTGACTTTTTGTTTTATACTTCACAGGTGAAGGAGGCGTAAGCATGGCTAAAGACCAATATTTACTAGCAGAGGATGCCTTTATCCGTAAGACCCACCGGCTGCGGGAACTTTTCTTTGAAGCGATTCACCAGGCTGACCAAGACCAGCTCAAAGTCTTGCTCAAGGGGAGATGCGGCCGCTCTTTTATAATCGCCGTTTAGGTCTCTTAGACCGGGTCCAGGGGTCTTCTTTACGTTCGCTCAAGAATCTCATGCTCTCCCATAATTCTATGATGGCTCTTGAAGCTGAGCGGGCAGGCCTTGACGCTGCCTTGTCTCATCACCTCACCGAGAAATTTGCCATTATCATTGAAAAAGCCAGCGAGGAAGAGGACTTGATCCGCCTCCATGATGAGATGGCCATGGAATATGCTCGCTCTGACCTGCGTCAGATCAAGGGCAGGGAGCTCTCATCTCTAGTGGAAGCGGCGGTTAACTTTATCGACCGCTACTACAGCCAGGACATTAGCATCCAGGGACTAGCTGAGCACCTATTCACTAGCCGGGAGTATTTAGCGCGGTGCTTTCGAGAGGAGATGGGGCAGTCACCTTCCCACTATCTTCAAGATAAGCGCCTAAATGAAGCCAAGCAGCTCCTCCGCTTCTCCAAATTGTCCATAGCGGAAGTGGCTAGCCTGATTGGTTATAAGAATGGCCAGTACTTTAGCCGGATCTTCAAGCAAAAAGTCGGCTGTTCACCAAGCCACTACCGCAAACAAGGTCACAAAAGTACACAATAAGGTCACAGCATGTAATGTGAATGCTTTCTCAATAATGTTAAACTATCTTTAACAAGAAGATGTAAGCGTTTTAATATATAGAAGGAGCAGTCAAAATGAATCCAATCATTGAAAAATTAGGCTACAGTGCCGATGAAAGGCTGGTCGTAGTCCACGCCGATGATGTGGGGATTACCCAGGCCTCGATCGATGCCTACGAGGATTTGATGGCACTGGGGACCATCTCCTCGGGCTCAGCTATGGTACCTTGTTCCTGGTTCCCTGAAGTCGTTCAGCGGGCCAGCCAGCATCCGGAATGGGATCTGGGCCTTCATCTAGCCTTCAACGCTGAGTACAGCGGCTATAAGTGGCGGCCTTTGTCGACCTCGGACCCTGCTTCAGGCTTCGTCGATGAACTAGGCTACTTCGTCCAGGACAAGCACAAGGTCCAAGAGACAGCCGAGCCGGCAGCAATTGCGGTAGAGATTGAGGCCCAAGTCCAGCTGGCCCAGGCTATGGGTTTAAGCATTTCCCATGTGGATACCCATACTGGGACTTTGTGGAATAAGAAATACATTCAACCCTACCACGATGTCTATGATGAGCATGGTATCCTGCCAGTCATCTGCCGGCACCGGGAGGACAATCCCATCTTAGAAGAGATGATCGGGCCGGATAATTATCCAGAAGAAGAGCTGAAGACCTGGCAGGCAGAAGGCTTCCCTCTGATGGATGGCATTTCGGGCATGCCGGTGGAACATACTTATGACCCCGATGACCGCTTTAAGTTAGCGCAAAAGATCCTCAAGGCCATTGAACCGGGCCAACTGACCCACTTCGCCTTCCACCCCATGCGGGATACGCCTGAAGCCCGGGCTCTCAACCGCTATGAAGGTGGACGGATCGGTGATTACCTAGTCTTTAGCCGTCCTGAAATGAAAGAATTCATGGCAGATGAAGGCATTCGTTTGATTTCATACCGAGAAATTCTAGGAGCTGTGAAAGGAGAGTCGAGTGATGACAACAGTAAATAAGGTCGTAAAAGAAGCAGTCAAGCGACCAGTCAACTGGGAGGGCCCGCTGCCAGTAACAGCAGATAGCCACCCCTTCTCGTCCATGGCCTACGCCCGTGAGCCCCTGGACTTGTCAGCATATGGCTATGTCGAAGAAGAGTACTTGCAGGCTGGTCAAGCCAATGTCTACCAAGACCTGGGCCAGGGCCTAGCCCTTAAAGACCAGGACCTGGACTATTGTACCCGCATCATGGTGCGTAAACCTATCCAGGCTGACCAATTTTCTGGCCGGGTCTACTTGGATATCTACAATGCCTCTAACGGCTATGATATCGAGGACATTTGGCGGCGGAGCTACCAGCATATTTTGGAAAATGGGCATATCTATATTGGGATCAGTTCCAAACCTATTAACGCCTTATCTCTAAAGAATTTTGACTATGGGCGCTATGAGAAGATTAACTGGGCTAGCCGCCAAGCTGCGCCTCAGCCAGTTACAGTTAACCAACAGATGTCCATTCCGGGAACGGAAGAAGGTTTGGTCTGGGATATGATCAGTCAATTAGCTTGGAGCATGCGATCGGACCAGGCCCCCTTCCTTGAAGCTTTGGATCTTAAAGAACTCTATCTCACTGGCCAGTCTCAATCGGCCATGTATCTAAACACTTACTTGTATTATTTTGAAGATAGTCTTAGCCAGGGCTTTGACCAGCCTCTTTTTGATGGCTATCTCAGTGTGGCCGGTTACGGCGTCATGCGAACCTTAGACCAACAAGATGATGAGGAAAGAATGTTTGCTGTCCGTGAGCAGCAATTCAAGCCTAGCCAAGTGCCTGTCCTCTACCTTTCTTCAGAGGGGGATATTAACTTATTCGGTCCCATGAAACCATCAACAGTTAAGACAGAGACTGTGAATCCTATGAGCCGCCACTATGAATTGGCTGGCTCACCCCATACCGACCCGGCTTCACCCTTGATTCCAGATAATAGTGAAATCGCTAAGACTAAGAATCCACCCAAGATACTGGATGGGGAATATCACTATACCGTTAACGACCTTCAATTAGCCTACTATGTTAACAGCTGCATAGAGTGGCTCCACGATTGGGCTATTGAGGGACAGGAAGCACCTGCCAGTCAAGTCATTGACCGCGATGACCAAGGGCAAGTCTGCCGGGACGAGTATGGCAATGCTGAAGGCGGCTTGAGGAGTCCCTATGTGGATGTTCCCATTGCCCACTATCATGCTAATGCCCAAGCAGATGAGTCTCAGATTGACCAAAATGTGGGCAATGTCAACGGATCGATGACCTATTTTACAGAAGATGAATTGGCAGACCGCTATCGTGATGGGGACGATTATTTGGAACAATTTAAGCAAAGGCTGGATCAGGCGCTTGAAGCTAAAGAAGTGACAGCAGCTGATGGTGAACGCATGCGTTCCTGGGCCCAAGAGATGGCTCAGAAATTATGGAAGGATGGTTAAATATGGCCGAAAATACTATCAAGAAGACCAATAAACCGCCTTTTTCTTGGCGGGATGAAGTGGGCTATATCTTTGGAGATATGGCAGGTTCTTTCGTTAACTTATTTATTGATGCTTTCTATCTGACTTTTTGTACTTATGTTCTGGGTGTGAGTCCTATCTTCATGGGGAACCTCTTTCTAGTCGCCCGCCTCTTCGATGCCATTAATGACCCGGTTATTGGCTCCTTCCCTGACCGCTGGCGGCTAGGGAAGAAGGGGGACAAGTTCAAGCCCTATATTAAGATTGCCATGTGGCCGCTTGCCCTTGCTAATATCCTCTGCTTTACGGATGTGTCTAGCTTTAGTGATACGGCCTTACACGTTTGGGTCAGCTTTGCCTATGTCTTGTATGGGGTCTCCTATACCGGAACTTCCATGCCTTTCGGTGCTATGGCCAACGTTATCACGGACAAGCCTGAAGAACGGACCAAGCTATCACGGGCCCGCTCAATTGGTGGGACCGTAGTTGGCTTTGGGGCCCTATCGATTGTCCCTCTCTTTGCTTGGGATGCCAACAATGCCCCAATCCCTAAGGCTTTCTTCATTATTGCGGTTGTTTTCGCCATTCTTTCGCTCTTGGGCTATACTGCCTTAATGAATATGACCCACGAGCGGATTGCAGAAGCGCCCAAAGAAGAAACTTTCAACTATTCGCTTGTGATTAAGGATGCCTTCCGCAACCGTCCTTTAATCGGTGTCATGGTCGCAACGGTTGGGTCTCTGATCTATATTACAGGCAATAGCCAACTCGGACAGATCATGTTCAAAGAGTACTACAATCGACCTGATATCCTCGCTTATGTGAACTTTGCCTCCTTATTCGTTCTCCTAGTCGCCCTACCCACCGTTCCTCGCTTGGCTAATAGCTTGGGTAAGCAAAAAACGATCCTCTTTGCGGTAACAGGAAACTTCATCCTGTCACTCTTCTTGATGCTAGTTCCGATTGCTAACCCTTATCTCTTTGCCGCCCTGTTCATTATCGCCAATATTGGACAGACCTGCTTTACCATGCTGATCTGGGCACTGGTTTCCGATTGTTTGGACTACCATCAATTTAAGTTTGGTTATCGTAGCGATGGTTCGCTCTACTCTATCTATACCTTCTCGCGTAAGATTGGCTCGACCCTGGCTTCGACCCTAGCCAGCTATGCCCTAGCAGGAATCGGCTTTGTGTCTGGAGTTGCTGCCCAATCAGCCGAAGTTTCCCAGCATATTCGCTTGCTCTATACAGCTGTTCCGGTTGTGACGACTATTCTTGAAATCATCGGGATTGGTCTCATCTTTAACTTAAATAAAGAAAAAACAGACGCCATTTATGAAGAGCTCCAAACGGAACATCGTAAATAATAAAGAAAATAAATCAAAAACGGACCTCAGTCAGAATTTTTCTGCTGGGGTCCGTTTTTATAAAGACAATTATTCAGCTAAAGAGTGCTCGCCTTTGAAATCACTTGCATAGAGCACGGCTTCTTGCTTGCCTAGGGGAATGGTGGTTTGGGCGGAACGGAGTTGGCCTGTATTTTCATCCCTACCCTGGACGAAGTAGGTTGAAGCAGGATCTTGTGCGGTTCGGACCAGGTCCTGGGTCGCGTTGTCCTGGTAGCGGTTGAAGAGGACTCGGGCCTGGGTCTTGTCAAAGGCGGTCAGCATGGCATAGTCGCCCATAGAATCGCCAAAGACCATGAGGGGGTCTTTGCTGTCATGGCGGGGCTGGATCAGGTCTTGGATGCAGTCCACCTTGCCTTGGCCCTTAGTGACGTAAGTGCCAGCTGCGACTTGGTCTGTCAGCCGCCCATTGGCATCGCAGGCAATCTCCATGCCGAAGATATCTTCAGGAGCGATGGCATAGTCACCGAGCACAACGGCCATTTGAACTAGTAGCCGGGGACTGGCCGAGACGATATAGGGCCGGATCCCATGGTCGGTCAGGCAGGCGAAGAGCTGGCGGACCTCCTCAGGAAAGTTGAGCCCCGATTCAAAGGTCGCTTGGACAGGACCGGCTAAGCCAGGATGGTCGCTCGAAGACTGGAGGATGACCTGGTCGAAGGGAGCTTGTAGGTTGCTTTGGAGGGCAGCCTGCCCAATCTGGCAGAATTCTTCGGGCAGGAAGCCCTTGAAGAGATAGGTCGGCCAGGTCTGACCGGCAACCTTGTCAAAATGGGTATTGATCAGGTTATAGAAGAGACGGAGCTTGGCCGCAAAGCTAGCATAAGCGGGTTGACTTTTGACATCATCCTGGTGGTAGAGCTCACGGTAGAGAGTATCCAGGTCTTGAACCAAATTGGCCAGGCTGAGCTCGGGTCGGTTGAAGAAAGTTTTTTGGTAGTCAAAAGGACCGGAGCTGAGCGTCTGGCAGAAGTCATCGGGCGTCAATAAATAGGTGAACTGGTCCAGCATGGCCATCATCAGGCTATCTTCAATATCGTTGAAGACAGAGGTATTATCAAAGTCAAAGACCGCATAGTGGCCGGCATGGCTGTAGTTGGTGATGAGATCTTTGAGTTTGCGGTGAAGACTAGCTTCCAAGTTGCCTTGGGGGAAATCGATTGGCATAGGGATCTCCTTTCTTATTTTTATGTATTGTAGCAGAAGGGGGAGGGGAACTTCGTAAATTTACCATTAATTTACATTAAATTTACGGGGGGTTAATTTTGTTATGAATGATAAAGATAAGCGGAATGGATGCTCACCAATAATGTAGTACAACATCAAAAGACCAGCCCTCTGTTTCTTTAGGGCTGGTCTTTCGCATAGCTTAATCCTAATTTTTCTGATAGCGATAAGCGTGGTTGAGCGGCCCATGTCCATGGCCGAGGTCCAAGCCAGCAGCAATGGCGCCTGTGAGATAGGCCTTGGCTTTTTGGATGGCTTCTTTTAGGGGGTAGCCTTGGGCCAGATAAGAGGCGATGGCGCTAGACAGGGTACAGCCCGTCCCGTGGGTGTTAGGGTTGTCGACGTGGGCAGCTTGGAGCCAGTGCAAACCGTTCGCGTCGGCAAGGACATCCCAAGCCTTGCCTTTGAGGTGGCCGCCTTTGACGAGGACGGCTACTTGGTAACGGTCGGAGAGGGCCTTTGCGGATTCTTCCATACTGGCTTCGTCTGTAACTTCTTGCCCGTAGAGGACGCTGGTTTCTGAGAGGTTGGGCGTGATGATCTTGGCCAGGGGAATCAAGTCTTCCTGGAGGGATTGGACCTGGTCGGAGGCGAGGAGGCTAGCGCCGCTGGTAGCTACCATGACCGGGTCGAGGACGATGTTTTTGAGCTGATAGTCCTGGATCAGGCGGGCGATGCAGCGGATAGATACTGCATTTCCTACCATGCCAATCTTCACAGCATCAGGCCGGATATCGTCGCACACACTGCGGATCTGGGCTTCTAGGAGCTCGGGCGAGACAATCTCACTGGCTTGGACGCCCAATGTATTTTGGGCGGTGATAGCCGTGATGGCGGTCATGCCAAAAGTTCCCGTGGCTTGAAAAGTTTTGAGGTCGGCTTGGATGCCGGCACCGCCTGAGGAATCGGAGCGGGCTATGCTTAAGGCAGTTTTCATTTAGTGCTCCTTTCGATATTGCTTCCAGCTAGATACGAGGTCTTTGGCGGCCTGGCCAGGATCTTCGGCAGCGGTGACAGCCGAGATAACGAAGAAAGAGTCGACCCCGGTCTGGGCCAGGTCAGGCAGGTCAGCCAGAGTCACGCCGCCTCCTATAGTGACAGGGATGGGGCTTACCTGGGCGAGCTGCTCCAGTTCATCGTAGGTCCGGGTAACCAGGTCCTGGCCTTCGAAGTGGCCTGCTTCCGGCTTGGATGGGGAGGCGTGGAGAGGGCCGGCACCAAAGTAATCGACTTCGCTGACATCTTCATGTTTCACATAGTCGATTAATTCGAGAGCCGTGGCAGACAGACCGATAATAGCATCGGGACCTAAGTATTTCCGGCAGAGGGCGACGGGCAGGTCGGTCTGACCAACATGGATCCCGTCCACCTTGGCACCGGCTTCACGGGCCGCCAGCACCACATCTAATCGATCGTTGACGACCAGGGAGACCTTGTCCTGGAGGCCCATTTTTTTAATCAGGTCAGCTGCTTGGATGGTGAGTTCAATCCAGGGTTTGGCGTCGAGAATCTTGGAGCGAATCTGGATGAAGGTGAAGCCCGCCTCCAGGGCCAGCTGGATGATGTCAAGGGGCGACCGGTCGGGAGTATTTTCAGGACCGATGATGAGGTAGGCAGAGAGGTCAAAGTTTTTTCGTGCCGACTTCACTAGGCTTCCTCCTCTCTCTGACAAGGATTAGAAGCGATGGCTTCGGGGCTGGCTTGGTAGAGTTCATCTAGTAAGTGCATTTGGAAGGAAGCGGGGCCTTGGGCTTTTTGGGCGGCACGTTGACCGGCATAGTTGAAGGCATTGACACCGCTTAGGGCAGCGGTGAGAGGGTCGGCCTTAGCGGCGTAGACTGCTAGCAGACCACCCAGGGCACAACCGGCGCCCGTAATATGGCTCATGAGTTCAGAACCTCCAGAAGAAGCGTAGACAGCCTGGCCATCGGTGACCAGGTCCACTTCACCAGAGACCACGACCGTACCGCCTGTTTCTTGGGCGAGGAGCTGGGCCGCTTGTCGGGCTTCCTGGGGCGTATGCAGGCTGTCGACTCCTTTGTTAGCGACGGTCTGTTCCTTACCGAGAAGCCCCCAAGCCTTGGCCAAGCCCATAATTTCACTGGCATTGCCCTTGATGATTGTGGGCTTAGCTTCCTGCATGCCACGTAGGAGTTCCGTGCGCAGACCGCCCATGCCTACAGCTACGGGGTCGAGAATCCAGGGCTTGCCGGCTGCATTGAGGGCCTTGATCGTGCGCGGGATGCTCTCCTGGTAGAGGGGAAAGATGGTTCCCACGTTGATGTAGAAGGCTTCTCCGGCTTGGGCCATGGCTTCTCCTTCATCCGCCATGTAGACCATAGCTGCCGAGCCACCCGCCGCGATTTGGGTATTGGCTACTAGGTTAATGGTCACGGTATTGGTGATCGAGGGGACCAGGGGCTGGCCCGCCTTAACCGCCTCGACACAGGCTTGGATCGCATGCTGCATTGATTCTTCCATAATGAATTCCTCCCATAAAAAAAGACAATCTCATTCTTTTGAGATTGCCAATTAGCCGCACCTAGCCACACGAAAAAATATCTTCCCTACGCAGGCATTATCCTGACAGGTTCAATGAGTCTAATCTCAGCCAATTGGCACCTCAATTTTTTCTTTATTTACAGTCACTTTAAAACAAAGGCTGGTCCTTGTCAAGGAAGATATTGTGTCGGTTTAATCGGGAGTGCTCTCGTAAGTTGTCGGGCCCCTATTTGCACTCAGGGGTCAGCGAAGGCAAGTTGGCTATTGGAATTTGCTTTTAGAACGGCTGAGGACAAATAGCCGACTAGAGTTTGTCTTCAGGGCCTATCGAATGCAGATAGCCAACTTCAATTTGACTTCAGGGTTTGCCTAGCGCAAATAGCTATTTTCTATTTGCTCTCAAACCTGGTGCACGCAAATAGAGGAGTGCAAGCCTTGCTCCAAGCATCCAAAGCTAATCGCTCTTGTTCACACCCTGTACTTATGATAAAATCTGAACTGATTGTGTTGTACATTGGCCTGGATTAGTGAACTTTATGGTAGCGCTTACATAGATAAACTAAGGTGAATGGCAACAGGATACACTAGATAGAAATGAGCGAGTATTGTGAGTAGATTGTGGTCAGATATGCGGGAGCTCCGGGTCCCGCATACCTATGTTTTGTTGTTTGCTTTTATTGTGATTGCGGCTCTGATGTCTTGGGTCGTGCCAGCGGGGGAGTTTGCCCGGACTATGGTGGATGGCCGGGAGGTGATCGACCCGGAGTCCTTCCGCTATGTGGCCCAGCAGCCCCAGGGAATCTTTGATATTTTAAAGTCTCTGCCAGCTGGTTTTGAGCGGAGCCAACATATTTCTTACTTCCTATTTATCGTGGGCGGTGCTTTTGGCGTGATGAACCAGACCGGAGCTATTGAAGCGGCGCTCAGCCGCCTGGTCCACGCCTTGCGAGGAAAGGAAACCCTAGTGATTCCGTCCGTTCTTCTGATTATGGGGATTGCGGGGTCGACGATTGGTTTGAGTGAGGAGACCATCCTCTTCATTGCCCTGGGCGTGACTCTGGCTCGGGGCATGGGCTATGACGCCCTGGTTGGTGTGGGGATGATCGGCCTGGGCGCTGGTCTGGGCTTCACCTCGGGCTTTATGAATCCTTTCTCAGTTGGGGTGGCCCAGTCCATCGCTGACCTGCCCCTCTTCTCGGGGATTGGCCTCCGCCTAGTCCTCTTCGCAGTCGTTTGGCTGTCGACAACCGTTTACCTGATGCGCTATGCGAAAAAAGTCAAATCGGATCCCACCCAGTCCATTGTCTATGAGGAAGAGCAAGCGGCCAAGGCTGAGGAAGCGGCGGAAGGCAAGACCAGTGAGACCCTAGCCTTTACCCGCCGCCAGCAGATTATTGCAGCGATTTTTGTGCTGAGCTTCGTGGTGATTGCGGTCGGCGTCATCGGTTACGGCTGGTATATTACGGAGATCGGCGCGGTCTTCATCGGCGCTGGCATCCTAGCCGGCATGGTTGGCGGCCTAAAAGCCGGTCAAATTGCGGATGGCTTCATCGAAGGGGCCAAGGATATGGTCTATGCCGCCTTGATTGTGGGCCTAGCCCAGAGCCTGATTGTCATTCTCGAAGACGGCATGATCATCGATACCCTCATCCATGCCATGTCGGACGCCATCGCTAACTTGCCAAGTGTCCTGAGTGCCGTGGGGATCTATGTGGTCCAGGTGATCATCAATTTCTTTATTTCTTCAGGGAGTGGCCAGGCGGCGGTCACCATGCCGATTATCGTACCCCTGGCCGATGCCCTGGGCGTGACCCGGCAAACCGCTGTCCTCTGCTACCAATTGGGCAATGGCTTCCTCGATTCCATCATGCCCATGTCCGGCATCCTCATGGCCCAGCTCGCCATCGCTAAGGTCCCCTACAGCAAGTGGGTCAAGTTCGCCATGCCCCTGATGTTAATCTGGCTCTTAATCGGCCTGGTCTTCGTCATTGCAGCGCACCTGATGGGCTACGGTCCATTCTAGAAAGAAGGTATATTATGGGAAAAGAACAACTAAGCAAAATTTGCGCAGACTTAAGAGAAGAATTTCAAGCCTTGAGCGATTATATCTACGCCCATCCCGAGCTTGGACTGGAAGAGTATAAGTCCTCCCAGGCTCACGCTGACCTCTTGGAAAAACACGGCTTCCAAGTTGAAAAACCTTACCTGGGCTTCGAGACCGCTTTTCGGGCGACTTATGATTCCGGCAAGCCCGGCCCAACAGTGGCTTATCTCTCAGAATATGATGCCCTGCCCGAAATCGGGCATGGCTGCGGCCACAACATGTTGGGGACAGTCGACACAGGGGCAGGAATTGTCCTATCCAAGGTCCTCGCCGAAACAGGCGGCCGGGTGGTGGTCTTAGGGACGCCTGCCGAAGAAACGGACGGAGTCAAAGTGGACATGGCAGCCGCTGATACCTTCGATGATATCGATGTGGCCCTGTGCACCCACCCCTCCGACGCTAATACCAAGAGCGGCCCATCGCTAGCCATGCAAGCCTTGGAGTTTGAATTCTTCGGTAAGAATGCCCACGCCGCGGCGGCACCCTGGCAGGGGGTCAATGCCCTTGACGCAGTGATCAACCTCTTCAACTTGGTCAATGCCCAACGCCAGCAGATCCTACCGACCGCCCGCGTCCACGGGGTGATCAAGGATGGGGGCGAGGTCGCTAATGTGATCCCCGACTACACCCGGGCGCATTTTTATGTGCGGGCCCGCGATAAGGCCTATGTCCAAGTCCTGCGCGAGATGATGATCCGCATGGCGGAGAGCGCCGCCCAGGCAGCTGGCTGTCGCATGAAGTATCGTAACTATGAGAAGACCTACGACGACATGGTCACCAACCAGCCCCTGGACGACGCCTACAACGCCAACGCTGAAGCCCTAGGTGTGGAGATGTTAGATCCCGATCCCAATGAAGTGGTCGGATCCCTAGACATGGGCAATGTCAGCCATGTCGTGCCCGCTACTAATCCTTACTACGGTATCACTAACGGCCAAAAAATCTCCGGCCACATCCCCGAATTCCGCGACTGTACCAAGACAGAAGCCGGCTACCAGGCCATGATGACTACCATTGAAATCCTGGCCCGGACCGGCTACGACGTCCTCAGCGATCCTGAGCTGCTTAAGGCCATCCAAGCAGACTTTGAAGCAGAATAAGCAATCAAAAAAACAAGCCGGTATTCTCCCCAAGCTAGGGAGGGAACACCGGCTTGCTTTGTCTTTCTTTGTTAAATCATGCGGGTGAGCATTCGTTGCGCTTTTGTATTTGGAGGTGCATGCTAATGGGGTGAATGTTCCTATCACGAAACAAGTTTCAAAGCTTTAGTAGGCTTAGAAGATCCAGCTAGGGAGTATTTTCGCAAGTTGCCGTCTCTATTTTCACACAAAGCTTTCGAATGTAAACTGCCAGCTTCTATTTGCTTTCAGACCATCCGAGTGCAAATAGCCAGTTTCAATTTGCTTTCAACCCTGCCGAATGCAAACTGTCGCCTTCAACTTGCTTTCAGACCAGCTGAGAGCAAATAGCCGGCCTCTATTTGCTTTTGAGGCAGCTGCGCGCAAATAGGAATAACGAAATAAGTAGGCAGGTGTTCTTCCCAAGCTAGGGAGAACACCTGCCTACTTTCTTTCCTACATGGCTTAATCGAAGGGGGTTGTCAACTAGGTCTGGTTGGATCATCTTGAACAAGGGCAAATTCTGATAGGAGATATCCAGAAGCTCTCAATTTAACCCCCATACCTGCAGGGGAGATTGAGATCCTGCATTTTGCCCGAGGGGAGCTGGAGGTCGGTGAGCTCTTGGTTGACTTGGCGCAGGGCCTGGAAGTAGTCGATATAGGGTTCATTTTCTTGAGTCCCTTGTAAGTCAATGAAATGGTAGCGCCGGGCCTTGATCGTCGGATCGCTGGTTAAGGGCAGGTCAAAAATCTGGGCAATCTCTTCGTCAGGTTCTGCTTGGACCTTGGCTTGGTTGAGTTCAGGAATGGGTTCGGCCTGACAGGCAAAAAGAAATAGGCAAGCGGTAGCGAGGCTTAGTTGACCTTTCTTCATAATTAATCCTCCCTGGAAAAGCTTCTAAGTCTAGGATAGGGCAGCGCTTACAGGCTGTCAAATGAGAAGGTAAGGGTAATTTATAAGCGAAAAACTCGCCCAATTTGGAGAGAAATCCAAACGGGGCGAGTCTTGCTTGTGGGAGAAGCTGTATAGTTAATATCTTTCTTTGACTTTGGAGAAGAATTGTTTGGCCCGGTCGCTTGTGGGCTGGTCGAAGACTTGGTCGGCGGGGCCGGCTTCGAGGATGTGGCCTTGGTCGAGGAAGAAGACGCGGTCAGCGACTTCGCGGACGAAGGCCATTTCGTGGGAGACGAGGAGCATGGTATAACCAGCTTGAGCGATTTCCTTAATGACACTGAGGACCTCGCCAACGAGTTCAGGATCTAGGGCAGAGGTAGGCTCATTGAGAAGAAGGAGCTGGGGCTCAAGAGCAATGGCTCGAGCGATCGCAACCCGCTGCTGTTGCCCACCAGAGAGTTGGTGGGGGTAGTGGTTCTCATAGCCTGCCAGGCCCACCCGGTGGAGTTCCGCCTTGGCCTTGGCTTGGGCCTGGTTAGCAGGAAGCCTCTGGACGGTTACTAGAGCTTCGGTCACATTCTCAATGGCAGTCTTCCGCTTAAAAAGATTGAACTGTTGGAAGACCATGGCTGTCTGGCGACGGATTTCGGTAATCTCATCTGTTTTTTGGCTGGCGAGCGAATAAGACTCGCTATCAAACTTAATCTGACCCTGATCAGGCGTCTCTAAGCGGTTGAGACAGCGGAGGAGGGTCGACTTGCCGGTGCCGGAAGGTCCGATAATGCCAACCACTTCGCCTTTTTGGATATCGAAGGACAAGTGGTCCAAGACGGTCTTATCGCTAAAGGACTTGGTCAATTCTTTAACAGCAATCATAGCTTAGGCTCCCTCCTTCACTTGGGGTGCTTGGTCAGGTAGTTCGAGACGTTTTTCAATCAAATAGAAGATCAATTCGAGGAGAATGGTGACCAACCAATAAATAAGAGCTAGTGCGATATAAACTTCGAAATAACGGTAGGTCTGGCCCCCGATAATCTTCCCTTGGGCGGTCATTTCCACCACGCTGGTCACGAAGGCCAGAGAAGTTCCCTTGACCAGAGAGATCAGGGAGTTGCCGAGCCCCGGGATAGCGATGGTTAGGGCTTCTGGGAAGAGGATCCGTCTGAAGCACTGGCCCTTGGTCATTCCCACCGAATAGGCAGCTTCAATCTGCCCCTTGTCAACAGACAGGAAGGCCCCGCGGAAGATCTCGGACAGGTAGGCCGACTGGTTGATGCCCATGGCTAGGATGGCGAAGACATAACCTGGAATGCCATTGACATTGAGCTGCCAGCCGAACTGGGCGTTGAGGTACTTCAAGAAGAGGGGCAGACCGAAGTAGGAAATATAGAGCTGGACGATAATCGGTGTCCCGCGCACAAAGGAGACATAGAGCCGGGCCAAGGGGGTTAGGATAGGAAGTTTTTCTAGGCGGATGAGGGCGATAATCACACCTAGCGCCAGCCCCAAGACCATGGCGAGAGCCGTTAATTCTAGAGTGACGGGTAGGCGGGCCAGAAGTTTGGGGATAGCTTCTAACATATAGTTTAAGTCAAATAATTTCTCCAAGGTAGAACTCCTTTGCAATCAATTAGTTGATCGGGGCCTGCTGCCAAGGCGTAAGGTCAGGCCCCTTAGGCAGGATGTTGTGGCTGTTGCCGAAGAGGGCTTTGAGGTGGGGCGACCGGTAGTAGGATTCCTTGATGAAGTCAAAGTCGGTCGTCCGGCCAAAAGCAGGGATCTGGTAGAGGTCTCGAGCATAGCGCCAGAGATGGGGGTAGTCTCTGAGCCGACGTTCGCGGCAACGAAATTCATCATAGTAGACCACGTCGTAGCGGGCCAAGGAAGGGTAGAGTCTCAGATCGGCATCGGTCAACTGGTCTCCGCAGAGATAGCGACTTTGGCTCAAGCGATCTTCTAGAAAGTCTAAAATTTCAAATAAGTTATCATAGGCTTGCTCGTAAGCCGACTGATTCTCCGCAAAGCCAACCTTGTAGAAGCCAACGTTAATTTCTTCATAGATGAGTCGGTTGAGCCGGTCAATCTCTGGACGGAGGGCTTCAGTGTAGAGGTCAGGGGCAGTCTTAGCGTGGAAGTCTTGCCAGACAGTCTCTAGCTGCAGGGTCAGGGTCTTGTGGTCATTGTTGACCGCCTGACCACTGCGCAGGTCGACCATGAGTGGAACCGTGGGGCGGAGGTCATAGTCCGGAAGGCTGCGCTGGTAGAGTTCCAGGGTTGACTTGGCACCAGTTAGCGGGTCGCGGCCACTGGGATAGTCGGAGAAGACCCAGCCCTCGTCTGTCCGGTAGGGGCCGGTTGCAGAGATCGGAATAATCGTGTCCAAGCCCAAGAGGTGAATGGCAATCACGACTTTGTGGGCATGGGGACAGGCGGGCATCCAAACCAGCTGGTAGCGATTTGCTTCCGGTATCAAGCCCCCTGCTTCATAGGAGAAGGGGGTGGACAGGACATTGCCCTGCTGGACGAAGGACCCATCAGCCTGAATTTCCTTAGCGAAGACAGGGTGTTTGCTCATGTTTAACCTCCTTAGTTGAAACGGTCACGGTCATGGGGCTCATTCCAAATGGACGTATCAGGCCCCTTAGCCAGGATGTGGTAAGGATTGTGGCCGACATTACCCAGTGAATAGCCCATCTTGATCTGGGTGAAATCAGTGGTTGAGCCAAAGCCCGGTGTCTGGTAGAGGTCCTTGGCATAGTTCCAGATGTTCAGGAAGTCGATGATGCGGTTGCGGTTGGCCTTGAATTCAGGATAGTAGGACACGTCGAAGCGGGCCAGGGTCACATAGAAGCGGATGTCGCTATCCGTAATTTGGTCACCGAAGAGATAGCGCTGTGTGCTCAAGCGCTCTTCCAATTGGTCCAAGCGGTTGAAGAGCAAGTCGTAGTTCTCTTCATAGGCTTCTTGGCTTTGGGCGAAGCCGCACTTGTAGACCGCATTGTTGACCTCGTTAAAGAGCATGTCGTTAAATTCGCGGATCTCAGCTTGGAGGGCCTTAGGGAAGAGGTCCGGCGCTCCTTCTTTGTGGAAGGGCTTGAATTCTTCTTCCCAGTAATAGGTGAGGTTGAAGTAGTCATTGTTGACCACCTTGCCCGTTTGCGTATCGACAACAGTTGGCACGGTAGCCCGACCTTCATAATCAGGATCCGTTGTAGCGTAGATTTCAGGCAGGTATTTATAGTCAGAGCCTGGTAAGATGCCCCCATTAGGATCTTCAGAGAAGTCCCAGCCGGCATCTGTTCGGACAGGTTTGGCAGTGCCCAGAGAAATCACATCTTGGAGGCCCAAGAGTTCACGGGCGATCACAGACCGGTGTGCCCAAGGGCAGATGGGGGCCCAGAGCAGGCGGTAGCGACCGGCTTCAACCGGCAATTGGCCTTGTCCATCACCGAATGGAGTGTCAAAACGGTTCTTCTGGCGGACAAAGGCACCAGATTCACTGATTTCATGGGTATCTTCTCTACGCGCAATGTGGTCTTTAGTCATGATTATCGTCTCCTTTACTTGGTGAGTAGTCTTTAGCGACTAAGATACAGTCAAAAGGTGGTTCGCCGGTCACTTCCTGGCTGATGACTCGGTAGCCTTGTTTCTCATAGAAGGCCTGGACAGCTGTCCTGGAATTGATCAAGAAATGTTGGCAACCGGATTCGGCCAGCCAGGCTTCAGCGGCTTGAACCGCTGCCCGGCCGTAGCCATGCCCCTCCTGAGAGGGAACAGTGGCTACCCGTTCAATCTGGCCGGTTTTGGGATCAATCTGACGGATCCGGCAAGTGGCGACAGGTTGCTCGCCTTCCATGACCAGGATATAACGGCTATCCGCTCGATCATCGGCGAATTCCAGGGGCAAGGGCGCAGAGAGAGGGGCTGGGTTAGAAGCCGCAATACGGATATAATGGACACCTGCTAGCTGCCAGCCTGGACCTTGAACTCGGTGGATTTCCATCTCATTAGCCTCCTAGTTTAAGGGTTTCTCATAGTGTTCTTTGGCAGGGGTTTGGTCCTGGCCGAAGTGTTCTTCAGTTAATTTCTTAATGGTGCCATCCTCAGCCATTTCCTTGAGTACTTGGTTGACTTCATCGCGCAGGGCTTGCCCCTTGTCATTCTTAGCGAAGAGGAAGTAGGCCAAGATGGAAGAGTTCAAGTAATCCTTATCTTGGTCACTCATCGGATGGGCTTCCAGTTGGTCATAGTGGTAGTTCTCCTGGTTAAGGTTGTAGATCGGATAGTCATCGATCGCAAACTTCTTCGAATCCGCTTCAATCTGTTGGTATTTCACCGGTATTTCAGCGTCTGAGTATTCGATAGTGATCGGCTTGTCGGGATGGTCTTCGTTATACTTCTTGACCGCAGCGGTATTGTTGGTTGAAGGGTCGCCGATATAGGTCAGGCCAGCTTGAGCGGCTTGGTCGAGGCTCTCGATTTTATTATCTTTGTGGTGGATAAAGCAATACTTGGCATTGTTATAAGGGTAGGAGTAAAGATAGTTTTGAGCCCGTTCTTCGTTGTAGCTAAAGTTATTGACACCAATATCATAGTTGCCAGTATTCACTCCAGTGAGGACTGAAGGGATATCAGTGAGCTCTAATTTAAGCTCGCGATCAGGCAGGCGCTTGAAAACTTCCTTGATGACATCAATGTCATAACCGGTTAAATTATTCTGGTTGTCAACGGTGACATAGGGGGCGGGCATTCCGCCTGTTCCTGCTACGACAGTGGCTGAGTCAGCTTCGCTAGATGCTGACGAGGCAGTCGAGCTGGCCCCACTATCGGAGAGAGCACAGCCCCCGAGGAATAAGAGGCTCACAAGGCTGAGACTGAGGCGTTTGGTTAATTTATTCATAATGGGTATCCTTCTTTCTTAGTGGACATGGTCGGCATCGGACCAGATACGACGGGCGATATCGCGGATGTGGGCGAGTTTCTGCCATTGGTCGGCTTCGGTCAACAGGTTGCCTTCTTCCGTTGATGCGAAGCCGCACTGGGGACTGAGATAGAGCTTGTCGAGGGGGTGGTAGTGGCTAGCTTCCTCAACCCGTTGGATAATGGTGTCAGGATCTTCGAGATCGGCCTGCTTGGAGGTGACGAGACCGAGGACTACATCAACAGAATTGGGAACTTCGCGGAGCGCTTCAAAGCCGCCTGCTCGGTCCGTATCGTATTCTAAGAACTGACGATCGAAGTCTTGCTGGGCAAAGGCGTAAGGGGCAATGGCATCATAGGCTCCCTGGGACGCCCATTGCGAGCGGAAGTTACCCCGGCAGTTGTGAGTGGCAATCACCAGGTCATCTGGCCGTCCTTTAAGCACCGCGTTATTGACTTGAACGAAGTCTTCGGCTAAAGATTCAGCTAATGGATCGAAAGCTTCATGGCGGAAGGCGTAGATTTTCTCGAAGCGGTCGCGATCGACAAGGGTAATCCAGATGGGATCATCGAACTGGAGGAAGCGAGCCCCGGCCTGGTAAAGGTCTTCGAGAACTGTCTGATAGGTCGACTGGATATCTTCGAAGAGGGATTCCTTGTTGGGGTAGATCCGTTTAACATTGGCTAAGCCTGCCTCTGTTGAGGTCAAGTCATAGTAGAGTCGGGCTGGCGAAGGCAGGGTCAGCTTGGCGTCCACACCTTCATAGTCAGCCAGCACATCCCGGAGAAAAATAAAATCATCAATGAAGGGATGGTTGCTTCCTGATAGCTTGGCCACCAAGTCTAGGCTGTCGGCCTGGTACTTGACTTCTGTTTCTGATAGGTGGAAATTGGCTGCGGTCCGATGGCGATTCACCGCTTCAATACCCGTCAAGCCCCAGAAGAAGTCGAGGTGCCACCAAGTGCGGCGGACTTCGCCGTCTGTCACTTGGCCATAATCTAGCTCAACTTGCTTAGCGACAAGTTCTCGGATGGCCTGGTCTTCCACTTGACGTAAATCGGCGTCCGAAATCTGTCCTTGGCTGTGTTGCTTACGGGCTTGGAGGACTTGGGCAGGTCGCAGGAAACTCCCTACGATATCATAACGTTTCTTCATGGTCTCTCTCCTTTAATGTAGCTTACTTTAAAATAGCTCAGCACAGCTTACATAATGTTAGTCTGTAATGATCGGTATTGTCAATCAATTGGCCAGCAATTGGACTGATCGATAAACGATCAGGAGTGATCAGGAGAAGTAGAATACAAGTAAGATTGCCTAGACATCAACAAGTTAAAAGAGATTTTGAGATCTGTCTTTAGCGTTGAAGCAGAGAATTCCACGTGCTATAATCCTAGGCAATAAGCAATGATTAAATGATAATGAACTTGGTGAGGCAGGGAACTCTGCCTGCTGAAGACATAGAAAAGGGATGAGATCATGGCAATTGTAACGAACGACATTACTGACTTAGTGGGCAATACCCCTTTATTCAAGTTGAATCATATCGTGCCCGAGGGAGCAGCAGACGTCTACCTTAAGCTGGAATCCTTCAATATTGGTGGGAGCATTAAATCACGAACGGCCCTCAATATGATTCTAGATGCCGAAGAGAAAGGTCGCTTGCAAAAAGGAGATACGATTGTTGAAGCTTCGACCGGGAACACTGGAGTGGGTTTAGCTTTGATTGGTCCAGCACGGGGCTACCAGGTCCTGATCTTGATGCCGGACAGCGCCGATCCCGCCCGAGTCGAAATTCTTAAAGCCTATGGAGCTCAAGTGGAATTTCGAGACCACGAGGGAGGGGTCGATGAACTTGTGGCAGCTGGTGAAGCCTACGACCAAGAAGAGGGCTATGTCTTCATGCGCCAATTCTCAAACCCTGCTAATCCAGAAACTCATGTTAAGACAACAGGACCTGAAATCTATGAGGCACTCGGCCAAGTACCAGATGCTTTTGTAGCGGGTGCCGGCACTGGTGGGACTTTGACTGGAACGGCAAGATATCTACGAAGCAAGAGTGAAGCTGTCCAAGTCTATGCCGTCGAACCAGCTGAATCAGCCGTTCTTCATGGTCAGGAGAAGGGCCCGCACAAGATCCAAGGTATTGGGCCAGGTATTATTCCAGACACCTTAGATACAGCGATTTACAATGATGTCTTGGATGTATCTTCTGAAGCAGCCATCGACATGACCCGACGTTTGGGCAGAGAAGAGAGTATTTTTGCTGGAATTTCAAGTGGAGCTAATACGGTTGGTGCGATTGAAGTCGCTAAGAAATTAGGCGCTGGGAAGATTGTTGTTGCCATTGCACCTGATACTGGGGAGCGCTATCTCAATTCGGATATTTTTATGGCTAAGGATAGCTATGAACCGGTAAGGGACTAAGGGCTTTACCTTCCTTGAAATGGTTATTGTACGCTTTAACTTACTTGTATAACAAATATGAAGTCATTAAGAGGTCCGCTTCTGTGTTAGAACAGGAGCGGACTTTTTGTCTGAAAACAAATAGTTAATATTTTCCTTAATAGCTATTTCATTGCAAATTGAATTGACTTTCCCTATGAAAGGGGTTAAAGTTAGCTTAACTGGTAATGACAAGTGGATACAAGTAACCAGTGAATTTAATAATACGAAGGATGATTTTATGACAGCGTTACGGAAGAATTCTTCCGAAGCCTTATATGTTCAACTGGTTGAAGCTTTGATCCAACTGATTGCTGACCAGTATGCTCCAGGTGATAAGATCCTCTCAGAACGAGAGATCTGCGAAACTTATGGGGTGAGTCGGACGACGGTGCGACAGGCTTTGACGGAATTGCTCAATATGGGCTATATCTACAAGCGGCACGGCCTAGGGACTTTTGTGGCTGACCGCCAGTCCCATCGCGAGAACTTGGCTGAGAGCTATAGCTTTACTGAAGGGATGAAGAAGATTGGGAAGGAGCCGTCGACTCAGATCTTAGACTTTGCCTTGGAGCCAGCTAACTATCTCTTGGGGCGCCAGCTTGGCTTATTGCCGGATGAGAAAGTTTACCGGATTGACCGCTTACGCTTAGCGGATGGCGATCCGATGATGGTGGAGCGAAGCTATTTACCTGCTCGAGTATTCCCAGGCTTGACAGCCGACCTCCTTGAGAAGAAGCCGCTTTATGAGGTCTTTCGCCAGAATTATGGCCAGGAAATTTCCGTTGCCAATGAGGAGATCACCGCGGCCCTTATGACCAAGCTAGAAGCAGAAGTGCTTGGGACGAGCCCCCATAATCCCTGCCTCAAGATTGAGCGTCTCTCTTATAACTTGGCTGACGAAATTATTGAATTCACTATTTCAACCGCACGGGCTGACCAATTTTCCTACCATTTAAGCTTCCAAGGTCAATAAAGAGATATTTATTGAGATCGTCTATCTGTTCTAGAAATAAAATATTAAGCAATTCTTTAAAAAGACTTGACAAATCGCTCAAAAAAGAATACGCTTACATTAACTGGTAATGACATGTAATACCACTTGTCAGGATGTTCAAAAAAGAAAGGATGACTCCGATGCGACAAGCTATAAAAGCGGACCGGTTTTTCTTAGAAAATGAAATTTTAGGTCCTGGTTACTTAATTCTTGAAGATGGCAAATTCCTTACTTATAGCTCAGAAGAGCTTGAAGAAGTAGAGGATGTCTTAGATTATTCTGGCTACTGGGTGGGGCCGGGACTGGTTGATACCCATATCCACGGCTTTAATGGTTCAGATGTGATGGATGCGACGCCAGAAGCTGTTGAAACCATCCGCCAAGGCTTGCCCGCAACCGGGGTCACCAGTTTCTTAGCGACAACGCTGACGGCTTCTGTTGAAGAAACCGATCGAGCTTGCGCTGTAGTGGCAGAAGTGGCAGAGGAAGACCAGGGGGCTAAGATCCAGGGTATCTTCCTGGAAGGGCCCTTCTTTGTGGAAGCCCACAAAGGAGCTCAGAATCCAGACTATTTTATTGCACCAAGTCCAGATGTGCTTGACCAATGGCAGAAATCAGCTAAGGATTTAATCCGCAAGGCTGCCTTGGCTCCTGAATATCCTGAAACAGCAGCCTTCATTGAACGGGCTAAGGCACTCGATGTCAAGGTAGCTATTGGCCATACCGATGCCAGTTATGACCAGGCCCGACGTGCAGTCGACCAGGGAGCTAGTTTATTCGTCCATACCTTTAATGGGATGAGCGGGCTCCACCACCGGGAACCTGGCGTTGTTGGTGCTGCCATGACCCTGCAGAATACCTATGCCGAAGTGATTGCAGACGGCCACCACGTCACCCCAGCAGCTATTAAGGCCCTGCTGAATGCCCGCAATGTCAATAACACCCTCTTAGTCACGGACTGCATGCGAGCAGGTGGCTTGGAAGATGGCAATTACACGTTAGGAGAGTACCCTGTAGAGGTGAAAGAAGGAGCTGCCCGCTTGTCCAATGGGAGCTTGGCTGGTTCGGTCCTCCAACTCAAGGATGCTGTCCGCAACTTGGTTGACTGGGAGTTAACGACGGTTCACGAAGCCCTGAACATGGCGAGTGCAGTAGCAGCTCGCAGCGTGGACATCGATGACCGCTGCGGTTCAATTAAGGCTGGACGTGACGCTGACTTCATCGTCATGACGCCCCAGCTCGAACTCCAAGCTACCTATATCAACGGACAAGTCGCTTATCAAAAATAATTTGAGGAGGCTATAGAATGTTATTAGAAAGTCAAGAAAAATTAGAAAGCTTAGGGGCTGTCAATACAGCGCCTGAAATCAAACAACAACCAGAACTTTGGGAAGAAACCCTAGCAATCTACAAAGAAAACCGGGAAGCTCTAGCTGATTTCTTAGGCAAGATTGAAGCTAAACATGATCAAATTCGCATCATCTTCACCGGGGCAGGCACTTCCGCCTTTGTCGGCGAAACCGTTCTTCCTTATGTGAGCGAACAATTGGACGCCAAGAAATGGCGGGTAGAAGCCATTGCGACAACCAGTATTGTCAGCAATCCCTACCAATACCTTGAGAAGGAACTTCCAACACTTCTCGTTTCTTATGCGCGCAGCGGGAATAGCCCAGAGAGTGTAAAGACGATTCAATTGGCTCAAGACGTAATCGATGACCTCTACCAATTAACCATCACCTGTGCCCCTGAAGGAAAACTCGCACAGAATGCCCAAGGCGACCCTAAGAACTTCTCCCTCTTAATGCCTGAACGCTCGAATGACAAGGGCTTCGCTATGACAGGGTCCTACTCCTGCATGGCTTTAGCTAGTCTCCTAGTTTTCGGCCAAGAAAGCTTAGAAGACAAGGAAGCTCATGTCGCCAAACTGGCCCAAATTGGACGTGAGGTGATTGACCGAGAAGAAGAGGTCGCTAAGTACTTAGAAGGCGACTTCGATCGCGTGGTTTACTTAGGATCCGGCAGCTTGGCTGGTCTCGCCCACGAAGCCCACTTGAAAGTCCTGGAACTGACAGCAGGGCAAGTTGAAGCTAGCTTCGAATCTTCACTCGGTTTCAGACACGGGCCTAAATCCATTGTTAACGAAGACACCCTGGTCTTCCTCTTCTTATCCAACCATCCCTATACCCGCCTGTACGATATTGACCTCTTGAAGGAAGTGGCAGCAGACCAGATTGCGGAAGCAGTGGTAGGTATTGGGGCTCCGGCAGAACCAGCCTATGAAGGTGATGCCTTCACTTACCAAAGCGGGGAAGACCTGCCAGATGCCTACTTAGCCCTAGCTGACGTCATCTTTGCCCAAATCGTCTCCCTACATACTTCCGTTAAAGTTGGCAATAAACCAGATACCCCATCGCCTACAGGTACAGTGAACCGGGTTGTAAAAGGGGTAATCTTACACGACTACCAAGCTTAAGACTGAACGACAGACGCGACAAAGACTGGAAAGGATTTGACCGATGACTTCATTCAACATCCAAGGCGAAGATTTTATCCTCGATGGCCAGCCCTTTAAGATCTTGTCAGGGGCTATCCACTACTTCCGACTGCCGCGCGCAGATTGGGAACACTCCCTCTATAATCTAAAAGCGTTGGGCTTCAACACTGTAGAGACTTATATTCCTTGGAACTGGCATGAGCCCCAAGAAGGTGAATTTGATTTTGAAGGGGACAAAGATGTCTGTGCCTTTATCGAGACGGCCGAAGCTTTAGGCCTCTATGTCATTATCCGTCCCTCGCCATATATTTGTGCCGAGTGGGAATTTGGCGGCTTGCCCGGCTGGTTGCCTAAGAAATGTCAACGGATGCGGAGCTCTGACCCCGATTACCTCCAGGCCGTGCAAAACTATTATGATGTCCTCCTCCTCAAGCTTAAGCCCTATCAAATCACTGAAGGGGGCCCCATTCTCATGGTTCAGATTGAGAATGAATATGGGTCCTATGGCGAGGATAAGGCCTATCTCAAAGCCATTTACCATATGCTGAGGGAAGGCGGCATCGATGTCCCCCTCTTCACCTCAGATGGCGCTTGGCGGGCCACCCTAAGAGCAGGGACCTTAACTGACTTGGAAGAGGAAAACATCCTCATGACAGGTAACTTCGGCTCCCGGGCCAAGAAGAATTTCACGGCCCTACGCGCTTACCAAGAAGAAGTTGGTCAGGTCGGTCCTCTTATGTGTATGGAATTCTGGGACGGCTGGTTTAACCGCTGGGGAAGCGACATTGTTACTCGGGAAACTTCCGAGTTGGTCGATGCTGTTAGAGAAGCACTAGAAATCGGTAGTATTAACCTCTACATGTTCCACGGGGGAACTAACTTCGGCTTCATGAATGGCTGTTCTGCCCGAGGGACGCGGGACCTGCCCCAAATCAGTTCTTATGATTACGGGGCTCCCCTAGATGAACAGGGAAATCCGACTGACAAGTACTATGCCATCCAGGAACTGATCCATGAGATGTTCCCAGATCTGAGTCAAACGAAACCTCGGATTAAGTCTTGCTTAGCTGAACAAGAGCTGGAGCTGACTGATCGAGTTAATCTCTTTGAAGTCTTAGAGGACATCTCTGATAAGAAGTCGAGCCTCTACCCTCAATCCATGGACCAAGTCGGCCAGTACTATGGTTACATGGTCTACCGGACCCAGTTTGAAAAGGATGCTGAGACAGAGCGTCTCCGCCTCATCGATGGCCGGGACCGGGCCCATGTCTATGTCAACCAAGATTTGGTGGCTACCCAATACCAAGAGGAAATTGGGGAGGATATTGAAGTTGATTTAAGTGAAGACCAGAACCAACTGGACATCCTCTTTGAGAATATGGGCCGGGTGAACTATGGTCATAAGCTCCAAGCCGATACCCAAGAGAAGGGCCTCCGCCAAGGGGCCATGGCCGACCTGCACTTTATGCTCAATTGGGACCATTACCTGATCGACTTTGACCGGGCAGACCAAATCGATTTCAGCAAGGACTGGTCAGAAGGACAAGCTGCTTTCTATCGCTTCGAGTTAGACTTAGACCAAGTGGAAGATACCTTCCTCGATTTGACCGGCTTTGGCAAGGGGATTGTTCTCGTCAACGGTCATAATCTCGGCCGCTACTGGGAGCGTGGCCCGATTCGCAGCCTCTACTGCCCAGGTGCTTTCTTACAAGCAGGCAAGAATGAGATCCTGGTTTTTGAAACAGAAGGTCGGTCAGCAGACCATATTTATTTAAGAGAAGAACATACATTTATTAAGGAGTGATCAGCCATGATTATTGCATGTCGTATTGATGGCCGCCTGGTACACGGGCAAGTGGCTAACTTGTGGACCCCTAAATTATCGATCGAACGGATCATCGTTGTCGATGACAAGGTTTCAGAGAGTAAGATTGATAAAGCGGGCCTGCGCCTCGCTACCCCTAATGGTGTCCGCCTCAGTGTCTTACCTGTGGCCCGAGCAGCCAAACAAATTAATGAAGACCGTTACAAGTCGCAACGCGTTCTGATTGTCGCTAAGACGCCAGCAATCTTCCTCGAATTGATTGAAGCAGGCGTTCCAATCGAAGAGATCAATGTGGGCAATATGTCCCAAACAGATGAAACCACTTCGATTAGTAATTCCATTAATGTGGTTCAAAAAGATGTGGATGACTTCCATAAGATCGCAGATCATGGGGTGAAATTAATCGCTCAGATGGCACCTAGTGATCCTGCTAAGGAATTCATGCCCCTACTCGAATCTAAGTTTAAGTCATAATGAATTAAAAATTTTAAGGAGGGATTATAATGGCTATTCAATGGTGGCAAATTTTATTACTCACGTTGTATTCTGGCTATCAAATTTGGGACGAGCTCCATCTGGTGACCTCAGCCGGGTCAGCCGTTTTCGCAGGTTTATTCACTGGCCTTGTAATGGGTGATGTGAAGACGGGGCTAATCATCGGTGGGGCCATGCAGTTAACCATTCTCGGTGTAGGGACCTTCGGGGGAGCTTCACGTATCGATGCCAACTCCGGGACCGTTCTGGCGACAGCTTTCTCTGTAGCAATCGGCATGGAACCCGAACAAGCAGTGGCAGCTTTGGCAGTGCCTGTAGCAGCTCTTATGATTCAAACGGACGTATTGGCACGCTTTGCCAATACCTACTTTGCACACCGGATTGATTCTGCAATCGAGAAACATGACTATAAAGGAATTGAACGCAACTATCTCATGGGGATCCTACCTTGGGCCTTATCCCGGATGATTCCAATCTTCCTCGCGCTAGCCTTTGGGGGCGGCGTGGTACAAACCGCAGTGGACTATCTGAATACCAACCTCGCTTGGTTAGCAGATGGCTTAACCCTAGCTGGACGCGTTCTACCTGCAGTTGGTTTCGCTATTCTCTTACGTTACTTACCTGTTAAGAAGAACATTGCTTACTTAGCGCTTGGCTTTGTGATTACAGCTTTATTATCAACTGTCTTCTCGAATATTACTGCAATCAGTGGCGAATTAGGCAAACTCGCTGAAGAATTGAGCGGGACATTCGTTCCACTGCCAATGTTAGGGGTATCCCTGATTGGTTTTGCCCTAGCCTTTATCCACTACAAGAATACTGTCGAACGCCAAGCCTTAGAGGATAAGTTAGCTAAGGCGCCTGCTGCGGGAGCGGTTAATGAAGGTTCAGCAGACTCAGCAGTTGAAGGCAATCCAGTAGAGGAAGGAGAGATTCTCGATGACGAACTCTAAGGAACAAGTTCAAGTAGAAACTTCTGACAAGAAAACAGGCTACAAACTCACTGAACAAGATTTTAAACAAATTAACTTAAGAAGTCTATTCGCTTTCCAAGCGGGCTGGAACTATGAACGGATGCAGGGATCAGGTTATCTCTACACCATCCTGCCCCAATTGCGCAAGATCTATGGTGATAAGACGGATGAATTGAAGGAAGCCATGAAGACCCATGCCCAATTCTTCAACACCTCAAACTTCTTCAATACGATTGTTACAGGGATTGACCTTGCCATCGAAGAAGAGGAGGGAGCAGAGAGCCTGGATACCGTAGCAGGTTTGAAAGCTGGTTTAATGGGCCCCTTCGCTGCGATTGGGGACTCACTCTTTGCAGCCTTAGTACCAACGATTTTTGGGGCTATTGCTGCTAACCTCGCCTCTCAAGGAAATCCATTCGGTGTTCTCTTATGGGTCGCTGCTGGCCTAGTGATCTGCGTCTTCCGCTGGAGACAATTAAAGTATGCCTACCGGGAAGGATCTTCCTTAGTTAATGAAATGCAAGGACAGTTAAGTGCTCTAACAGAAGCAGCCTCTCTCATGGGGGTCTTCATGGTGGGTGGTTTAATTGCTACCATGGTCAATGTAGAAATTGCCTTCGCCCCAGAAGTTGCAGGTGTAACAGTTAACTTCCAAAATATTCTCGACCAAATCTTACCGAAAATGGTACCAGCATTGATTGTGGGATTCGTCTACTGGTTACTGGGTAAGAAGAACATTACTTCAACTAAGGCTATCTTTATCGTATTGATCTTATCGATTGCCTTATCAGCTTTAGGTGTACTCGGATAGTTTAAGCAAATAAAGGAGAATTTAAAATGAAAGCATTAGTTTTAATCAGTCATGGGAGCTTCAGTCAAGGCATTAAGGAAAGTGCCGAGATGATTATGGGACCACAAGAAAATATCTATTCGCTCAGTCTACTACCTGAAGAAGGAGCGGAAGACTTTGAGAAGAAATTTACTGATCTCATCGATCAGTTGGATGATTTCGTTGTCTTCGCCGACTTAGCCGGGGGGACACCTAACAATGTTGCCGCCCGCCAATTACTGGAAGGCAAAGACTTTCAACTTTATGCGGGCATGAACCTACCCATGGTGATTGCTTTCGTCAACGGTCAACTCCTTGATACAGATATGAACTATCTCGAAGAAGCTAAGACCAATACAGTTAATGTGAACGAACAACTCGGACTCTAAAGGGTGAGAGCAAAGGCGTCCAGAAAGGGATGACTGGAGGAAAAGTGGATAAGAGCGGCTTTAGCCGATCGCTCCACTTTTCTGAAGTCACTTCCTTTCTGCCTTTGCGAACCCGACTATTATAGAAATACCCAAGAGCTTAACAGGCTCTTGGGGATTTTTTTGCAGCAGTTTTGAAAGCGTTTTATATTAGGAGGAGTAAAATATGCTGGGTAAAAACAATCGTTTTGAACAAGAGAAGAAAATGACTGACAAACATAGCTACTTTAGCCTTCGTAAGACAAAGTTAGGCTTAATGTCATGTTTAATCGGACTAGCCTGTATCTATCAAAGTTCAGAAGTTGTGCTTGCTGAAGAATTAGTGTCTGCTTCCTCTGTTGATAAGCAGGAAGAGCGGCTTCCTGTTAATTCTGAACTAGCGGAAGAGCCTGGGCTCTCATCAGAACAAGACTCGCTAACTAGCTCAGATGAGTCTTTAAATCAGAAGAAAACAGAAAAGGCTAATGAATCTGGCCATGAAGAAAAGACTAAAAAAGTTGGAACTGAACAAACTACCCCTAATTCTGAAGCTGCTAGTGTAGGAGAAAAAGGTGAAGACCAAAAACCGTTAGAAGAGAAAGAAGCTATCCCTTCTAAAAATGTAGCGGATTCCGTAGTAGAAAAAAATCAGGAAGACGAGCGAAACGATAAAGGTCATTTCAAAGTGCGCGCGGCAGATATCGACCTATCTTCAGAAGATAACGGACTCGGAGCCATTAATAACTATCGACAAAATGACAATGTTATTGAATTAGACTATGAAACTGGTGAAAAGGGGCAATTAGTCTTTAATCAAGATAATATTTTTAGATACTATATTGATCCTAATGGTAATTTTTCGAATCCCTTACCTTCTCGAGCAGATAAACCGGCTCAAATTGTCAAAAGTGATTTTATTAAACAGTCAGTGGTTCCAATTGTGTCAGAAGTAGGGAATATCCTGCGTATTGCAACGAATCAGATTGTTGTTGACTTGGATAAAAATACGTCCTTAATGAAAATAAAAAATGCCCAGAGTGGAAATATTGTCTTGGAAGAGGCTAAGCCTTTAGTCATTTCTGATACTGATACAACCCAGTATTTAAAATCAAATGAAAAGAGTCATTATTTCGGGGGCGGGACCCAGAACGGGCGTTTCGCACATAAAGGAAATAAAATCAATATTGAAAATGAAAATGTATGGACGGATGGTGGGGTAGCCTCTCCTAGTCCTTTCTATTTTTCAACAGACGGTTACGGAGTTTTAAGAAATACCTTTGTCAAAGGGCAATATGACTTTGAATATAGTCAAGCAGATGAAGTTGCTACTAAACATGAAGAAGAAAGATTCGATGCTTATTATATTATTGCTGATAAAGCTCAAGATATTATCAAGGGCTATTATGAAATCACAGGGAAACCCATTGTTCTTCCTGAGTTTGCTTATTATGAAGGTCATTTGAATGCCTATAACCGTGATTATTGGTTAGAAGCGACTGAGAACACGCCGGGTGCTATTTACTTCGATGAAATCGGAAAATGGTTTGTTGAGGTACAGCCCTCAGCTTTAGGAAATCGTGAGGGTATCAAAGAAACATTAAATGGCGAACCTAGTGATAAGAATTATCCATTTACAGCGCGTGCAGAATTATTACGCTATAAGAAGCACGATATGCCACTAGGATGGATGCTAGTGAATGATGGCTATGGAGCAGGTTATGGTCAAGAAGATACCCTAGACGGTAATATCAAAAACTTACGAGAATTCTCAGAATGGGCCGATAAGAACTTTAATGTTAAGACGGGGCTATGGACCCAATCTGAATTGACACCTGATGAATCACAACCAGCCTTGTTGCAAAGAGACTTAGCTAAAGAAGTGAGTGAAGGCTTAGTCCGCGTTTTGAAAACAGACGTTGCTTGGGTAGGTCCTGGCTATTCCTTTGGGCTAAACGGTGTACAAAATTCTGCCAAAATTATGGTTGAAGAAAGTGGCGGTATGCGTCCCTTTATCATTTCCTTAGATGGTTGGGGCGGTACACAGCATTACGCAAGCATTTGGACAGGTGACCAAACTGGTGGACAATGGGAGTATATTCGATTCCACATTCCAACTTATATTGGTACTGGACTATCCGGTCAGCCTAACATTACTTCCGATGTGGATGGCATATTTGGGGGCAATAACCCTGTCATCAATACACGGGATTACCAATGGAAAACATTTACAACCATGCTATTGAACATGGATGGTTGGGGATCTAATCCTAAAAATCCTTTCGCTTTTGATGCAACAACAACTGATATTAATCGTTCTTACAACAAATTGAAGTCGATTCTTTTGCCTTATACTTATAGTATCCATCACCATGCGGAAGATGGAAAACCGGTTGTTCGAGCTATGTTTATTGATTTCCCAAATGAGGAGATAAACTATACAGATCGTATGAATTACCAATATATGTATGGTGATAGTTTCCTAGTCGCTCCCATTTATGAGAATACATCGGCTGATCAAGAGGGTAATGATATCCGTAATGAAATTTACCTACCTAAAGGCAGTCGTTGGATCGATTATTTCACTGGAGACGTCTACGATGGTGGACAAATGTTGAATAATTTTGAAGCTCCAATTTGGAAAACACCAGTCTTTGTAAGAAGCGGAGCGATTATTCCGGTCAATGCTCCAAATAACAACCCTAAAGATATTGATCGGACATTGCGTAAGATAAGCTTCTATCCAGATGGTGAAAGTCAATTCACTTTAGTGGAAGATGATGGAGTATCAATGGATTACACGAATGGAGGACGTGCAACAACACGCATCCAATCTAATGCTGCAGAAGATGGCCATGTTGTACTAACGGTTAACCCAAGTCAAGGTAATTTTGATGGGCAAACCGCTCAAAAACGTACTCAATTTAATGTCAACACCACTAAAAAACCGCAGGCTGTTGAACTATTCATTAATGGAGAGAAAGTAAGCTTAACCGAAGTTAATTCATTAGATGAATTCAATAATGGCAAAAATGTTTATTATTACGATAAGGCACCTAATTTAAATCAATTTTCAACTGAAGAAGGTAAATACTACGGCAAGGAATTGATCAAGAACCCTGTTCTACGTGTGATCACTGACAGCTATGATGTGACTCAGACAGAAGTTCGAGTGGAATTAGATGGTTTTGAATATGATCAGAATAAATTCACTCCGATTGTAGGTGAAAGCGGTGAAGCACCAAACGTTCAAGTAGCAGCAGATGGCTTAGGTGCCTATTCCGTACCACTAAACTGGACAGCTGTTGATCAGGCAGACCGTTATGAAGTGCTGGCAGATGGCATCGTCTATACCAATATACTGGATAACCACTTTGTTCATAATGGATTAGATCCAGAAACTGAGCATAGTTACAAGGTTCGTGCTATTATTGGGGACCAAGTGACACCATGGTCGACAGAAATTGTTCAACAAACAGCTGAAGACCCTTATCGTAATGCGGTGAAAGATATTGTAGTCAGTTCCAATACCCCTGCTCAATCAGGACAAGACTTGTCTAATCTAGTGGATGGTGATTTGGCAAGCACCTACCACTCAGATTGGGGTAAGAAGGCTGTTCCGGAAGCTTTAACCTTTGACCTAGGGCGCGCTTACAAACTAGACAAAATGGAATACTATCCACGTACAGATGCAGGTAATGGGACTATCTTACAGGGGGATATTCAGTATTCGATCGATGGTGTGAATTGGAAGCCGACAGATAACGCCTTCCAATGGTCCGCAGATAATGAAATGAAAACCATTGATTTATCTACGTTGGAAGCGAGATACGTTCGTGTAAATGTTAATCAAGCGGTTGGAGACTTCGTATCAGGTAATGAGATGTTGTTCTATCATCAAGATGGCGATGAAGGTTATGTGGTTGGAGATATTACAAATGATGGTTTGATTAACGAAAACGATTTAACTTCGTTTAGAAACTATGCAGGTCTAAAACGAGGAGATTCAGACTTTGAAGGCTATGTTGAACGGGCGGATTCTAACAAGAACGATGCGATTGATGCTTATGATATTTATCTTGTTACCCATCAAATGAATCAATCGAAATTGTATCCTATCCGTCAAGCTTACGGTTCTTTAGAGTGGGTAACCAGTCAAGAGGAAGCGAAAGCCGGTGATGAGGTGAAGGTTGTTTTACGTGGGAATGGACTCAAAAATGTTCAAGCCATCAACGCAACTTATACGATTGACGGCGATCGCTATGAAGTTGTTAATGACCAAGTTAACACCAACAATGCCTTAGCTGATATGAATAACTTCTCGAGAGTACGTTCGCACTCAGACAATACACGGACAGTGAATGCTATTCTGGTCAACGATGGAGGTAGCCAACCTATAGATGCTGAGAAGATTGATATTATCAGCTTTACCTTACGTGTTAAGAAGGATGGACCAGTTGATTTAAGTCTGGAAGATCCAATGCTAATTGGTAGTAACTTACTAGCCAATGATGGCACAATTACGGATGTGGAAGATAGTGTTATCCGAGAAATTGAAGTAGTAGCGGATAAACCTGATCAGCCAGGAAGTGAAATAAGTAATTTAGTTGATGGTGATTTTAACAGCCAGTATCACTCCAAATGGCAAACACAAGCGGTTCCTGAAACGATTGTCTTTGACTTTAAGAAAGCTTATCACTTAGATCGATTAGAGTACTATCCACGTACAGATGCAGGTAATGGGACAATTTTAGAAGGGACAATTGAATACAGTAGCGATGGTGAAAATTGGACTGAAATTCCAAGCTCAATTAAGTGGTCTCATGATAATCAAGTGAAGCAATTTGACTTATCAGATGTGACAGCACAATATATACGAATGACCGTCCAAAAAGCGGTGGGAGATTTTGTTTCTGGCCGTGAAATGACCTTCTATCATACAGGAGAAGCTGAAGCTACTGAATCACCTCTCGCCAAGCTTGAAGAAGGCCTAGCGCTCCTTGAAAATTATGAAAATATACTGACCGAAAAGATTGAAAGCGCACAAAAGGATCCAAACATTGATACTGTGCCGTTAGTTAGTCAACTGAGCCAGTATAATCAAGCGCTAAAAGCTCTGAAGCAAATGATTCAAGCTGTGCCAGATAATAGCCAAGGAAAAACAGAGCTGTTAGACCGCGTTAATGCACTCTCTGAACTAAGCCTTGCGCAGGAGGAAGAGAACCAACGACCAAAACCTGGCCAAGGCGATCAAGATCCAAGCACAGGTGAAGAAGATAGTAAGCCAGATTCAGGAGATGGCCAAGGCGACCAAGATCCAATCAAGGGTGAGGAAGACGGTAAGCCAGATTCAGAACCAGACCAAGGCGACCAAAATCCAATCAAGGGTGAGGAAGACGGTAAGCTAGATTCAGAACCAGACCAAGGCGACCAAAATCCAAGCAAAGGTGAGGAAGAAGGACACCAAGATTCAGAACCAGACCAAGGTGATCAAGATCCAATCAAGGGTGAGGAAGACGATAAGTTAGATCCAGAACCTGGTCAAGTCGAGGGCGACCAAGGCTCAAGTGGAGGACAAGTAGATAAGCCCGAAGCTGAAGAGGATACGACTATTACAGCCGAGGATCCAGCTCTTGTAACGCCTGACATCGAAGAGACTAGCCAGGTAGATGAACAACAAGCGAATTCAGATCAGAAAGAAGACGAACAGATAGTAGCAGCTGAACAGATTAGACTTGATAAAAGACCTGTTAGCGACACACCCTTTGTTTATAAAGACAAAGATCTTCTTCAAAAATTAGTTAAAGAAGAAGACGGAAGAAGACTGCCGCAAACTTCTGCCACAACATCTTTCTTATCGATTGGTTTAGGATTAGTCTTTACAGCAATCGGGGGTTCTCTCCTTAGCAAAACAAAAGCTAACAAAAAATGAAAGACTAATCGCTCGTAGTGGTATGTTAGTTCTAGTGAAGGTGAGGAAATAGATCTTTAGATAAAAGTTGAGAAGTTAGTGGAAGCTAATTTCTCAACTTTTTAATTTTTAAGTTAAGAAATATGGACAAGTAAGATTCAGTTTGTGAGCAAAGGCAGGTAACACATCATTCCTAACGAAAACAATCTAGCAAAGCACTGTTTAAGCTTGCTAGATTGTTTTTATTGTAGAGAGTTGAATAGATCTTTTAATGAGCTACTTTCGAATGAGGGCTCTGTTTGAAAGTTCACGGCGAGCAACTTTCGACTAGGGCTCCCATTTGAAAGTTCGTTACTTTCTACTTCCAATTAGAACCCAGATTCGAACGTTCACAAGCAGCAAGTTCACAAGCGGAATGGTGACCCTCACCAACATACTTTACTATTACCAACAAAAAACTAGCAGTTCGGCCGATAAGGTCGAGCTGCTAGTTTATTAATCATTATAAAGTTTAACGTTCCACCTCACCACTCTCGATCTTCGTGCTAGCTTCAAGAGGTCGGATGAGAGGTTCGTTGTGGTCAATGAAGACCTTAGTGATGTCTTCAAGCTTGTAGTAAGTATAGAAATCGCGCTTGTCGATCTTAGAGCTATCGATAATTAAGTAGCGTTCGGTCGAATTATTCAAAGCGATCTTTTGGGCGTTGCCTTCTTCGAAGGTGGCAGTCATAATATCGGAATTATTCAAGCCATTACAGGAAACGAAGGCCTTATGGAAGTTGATACTAGCCAGGGCGGCATTAGTAATAGAGCCGTGGAAGGATTCGGTGATCTTCCGCATTTCGCCGCCCACTAGGTAGAGTTTCATCTGTTTTGATTTCTCGTTGAGGGTCTTAAAGACAGGCAGGCAATTGGTCACCACGCGCAGGTCCATGTCGTCCATCATGCTAGCAAAGATTTCCATGGTTGTCCCTGGTCCCAAGAAGATGGTTTCACCTGGCTTGAGATAGGGGAGGGCGGCACGCGCAGCCGCTTTTTTGAGATCAATGTTGATGATTTTTTTGTCGCGATGGGAGAGTTCCTTATTGGGATAATCATTCAGGCTGACTGCTCCCCCGTGGACCCGGCGCAGTTGGCCGCGCTTCTCTAATTCATCGAGGTCACGCCGGATGGTCATGTCAGAGACATGGAGTTGGTCGATGATATCAGTTACCTTGATATGCCCGTAGTGGTTGACCTCCTCCACGATATAATTTAAACGATCCTCTTTTAACATCTTGCTAGCTCCTTTCCCTAAAGAATTTTAGGTGTTCGGATAGTTTTTAATTTCAATTTGGTCATAGATAGTTTGGAAGTTGTCAGGGTTTACATGCCCTGTCTTCTTCTCCATAGTATTTAAAATTCCAGCCGTCATCCCATATTTGATGACCTCTTCTGGCGACTTGTGCTGGCTGATGGCAATGGCTAGGCCAGCGATCGTGGAGTCGCCAGAGCCAACGGGGTTAACGACTTCAATACTTGGAATATTCGCCTTGTAGAACTTGTCTTGGTGCTTGACGAAGGCGCCCTCACCACCTAAGGATACCACAATCCATTCAATGCCTTGGAAACGAGGATTCAAGAGCGCTTGGTGGAGGCTGTCGAGGTCGCTAGGGTCGAGGGTCTCACCAATGAGGTCCCCCAGTTCATGGTGGTTGGGCTTAATCAAGAGGGGCTTGTCGGAACTTGCGATGGCGTCAGCTAAGAATTGACCGGAGCTATCGAGTAAAGTAGCTACGCCGGCTTGGGCGGCGCGGCGGATGAGCTCAGTATAGAGGTCGGGGGAGAGACCCTTAGCCATGGAACCTGAGATGGTCATGGTGTCCACCTGGTCTAGTAGGCCTTGAAATTGGTCGAGAAAGGCTGCCTCTTCTTCTTTAGAGATAGTTGGGCCGCTTTCGAGGATTTCGGTCTGCTTGCCCTCGTGGAGGATAGCAATCGAGTCTCGGGTTTCACCTGCACAAGTTGAGAAAGCATTCTTGATGCCGTCACGGTCGAGCTGGTCCTTGATGAAGGCGCCATGGTGGCCACCTAGAATGCCAGTGGTTAAGACATCTTCGTCGAGCTGGTGGATCACCCGGGCAACATTCAAGCCCTTACCACCAGCCGTCTTACTGACTTCCTGGCATCTGGTCACCCCATCAATTTCAAGATGGTCAATAGGGTAAGAAATATCGATCGAAGGATTCATCGTCACAGTTAAAATCATGGGAGAGGCTCCTTTCTGAAGCGGGATTAGAATTTTTATTTTTAATTCTCCTATTTAATAAACAGAAAGTCATCTGTTCGGTTATGAGCAGGAGTGGAGCGTTGAAGTTGGTCCTTAGCCACGTATAAGCAAGCGAAGCGAATTACGGAACGTAGGCGTTAGCCGTTACTAGCCCAAACCTGCTCCAAAAGTCAACCCTGACTCCACTTCACAAAATCTAGGCGAGCCTTTAGCAAGGCTCTTCTAGATTTTGCTCCAGTGGTTCAGGCTTAACCGACTTTTGTCGCACTCTAATTCTTTGAGTCTCGCTAGGCGAGAAGAAGGTAACAACGCTGCTCGCGCAGCCTTGAACTTCACCTCTGGCCAGCATACGATATCTGTAATCTCACGCTGTTCGAACAGCTATCGCATAAGTCGCTTCGCTCCAAGAGCTGAAGCTGCTCGAGCCGATGCTGCTATAGCCGTTGGAGCGCTAGCGACTTACGGATATAGTACAAAACGGCTTTAGCCGTTCTTGACCCTCTAAAATTTAAGGACCAAATTCAAAAGCGCAATGTATGCTCACTAGCAGAATTTGTGTAAGAAAACTGAGAAACACTGTAGCTGGTGTCTATCGGCCTAACTACAGTGTTTCAAGTCATGGAATCCATCAGGCCCTAATCGTGGTAATAGCCTTCATTCCATTTTTCGAGATATGTATCGAAGAGATGGTCGCTATGTTTACTGTCATCTTGACTATCTAGGCTGGCAATTTGTTCAATGAGGGCCTTGTTTTCAGGTGTTTCTTGGTAGTCTTCGTGAATGAAAGCTTCGATAATATCGCTCATCAAGAATTCCCCTGTGATCTTGCCGCCAAAAGCGATAATGTTGGCGTCTAATTCACGCCGGGCGTAGAGGGCACTGGTCATGTCGCGAACCAGGGCAGTCCGTGTCCCAGCGACCTTATTGGCTGCATTGGAAATCCCAACACCAGTCCCGCAAAGGACAACCCCGAAGTCGACATCGCCAGAAGCCACGAGTTCGCCAACCCGTTTCCCGAAGATAGGGTAGTGGGTGCGGACGAAGCCGTAAGTTCCGACATCGATCACCTCATGGCCCTTCTCTCTTAAGGTATCCGCAAGGGCAATCTTAATATCTGTCACAATATGGTCACAACCAATAGCAATTTTCATTTTTTTAACCTCCTCAGTCTGACGAACTAGCACATTTCGTTGAGCATATCGACGCGGACTTGGTGGCGTCCAGCAGCATAGTCTGCTTTCAGGAATTCACGCACAATATTGCGGGCCAATTCAGGGCCAACAATTTCTTGGCCTAGGGTAATGATGCGGGCGTTGTTGTGTTCCCGGGTCATATAGGCTGTCCGTTCATCAGATAGGTTGGCGACGATAGCGCCCTTGTGCTTGGTTCCGGCCATGAAGCTGCCCACGCCGTAAGCATCAATAGCGATGCCTAATGTTTTATCATCTGCCTGAACCTTGTCGACGATTGCTGCAGTTGAGGCAATGAAGTCCTTGGCTGGTGTCTCAGTCACATCGATAATCTCATGGTCTGTTGTTTCCAAATAAGCTTTGATGGTTTCTTTAAGTTCGAAACCGCCTTGGTCTGCTCCAATAACTACTTTCATTTCATAGCCTTCCTTCCATCATTAAAAAGCATTGTTTGAATCTGTTTGTTTATAGTTTAGTATGTTTGAATGCGAAAGTCAATCCTTTCGCTCGCAAAATTTAACAAAGAAAAATAAGATAGTCAGACAAATCCTATAAATATATAGTTAATTCCGTCTATAACAAAAATGAAAGCCTTTATATAAAGTCCTTGACAATTTAGTGGAAGCGTTATAATATAAACACAACAGATAAACAAAAACAAACATTTGGAAGAGGAGTGTTTACAAATGAAGAAAGTCTCACAAGCCAAGCTCGACCACTTGAAGAAACTATCAACTGACAACCAGGTGATTTCTGCCTTAGCCATTGACCAACGGGGTTCCTTGAAGAAGATGCTCCAAAGTGCAGGGGAAGTTGAAGATATTCAAAAAGAAGTGGAACAGTTTAAGATTGCCATTTCAGAAGAATTGACCCCTTATGCGGCTTCCATCTTATTGGACCCAGAATACGGCTTACCTGCCGCTGCTAAGAAGGATAGCGATTGTGGCTTACTCCTAGCTTATGAAGAAACAGGCTACGATGCTTCCGAAGTGGGCCGCCTACCTGACCTCCTACCAGACTGGTCAGCCAAGCGCATCAAAGAAGAAGGCGCTGACGCCGTTAAATTCCTCCTCTACTATGATGTAGATGAAGACGAAAAGATTAATAATTGGAAACACGCCTTCGTTGAACGGATCGGGAGCGAATGCCAGGCAGAAGATATCCCCTTCTTCCTTGAAATCCTATCCTATGATGCCAATATTGATGATGCGAAAGGCAAAGAATATGCTAAAGTTCGCCCACACAAGGTCAATGAAGCGGTTAAAGTCTTCTCCGATGACCGCTACCAAGTGGACGTGCTCAAGGTTGAAGTGCCAGTCAATATGAACTTCGTGGAAGGTTATGGCGACGAAGCAGTTTATAGCCAAGAAGAAGCCAAGAAATTCTTCCAAGAACAAGACGCCGCAACAGACTTACCTTATATCTACCTATCAGGTGGGGTATCTGCCCAACTCTTCCAAGACACCTTGAAATTCGCCAAAGAAGCCGGTGCAGCCTTCAACGGGGTATTATGTGGCCGTGCGACTTGGGCAGACTCCGTTCCAGAATATGCAGAAAAAGGCGAAGCCGCTTGCCGGGAATGGTTGAGCACCCAAGGTAAGGAAAATATCCAAAACTTAAACCAAGTCTTAGCGGACACTGCAACGCCTTGGACCGATAAGATTTCAGCAGAATAGAGAGGGGATACTATGACGAGCAGCTTATTTGCTCCGGAGACCTGCTTTGTTCTTGGGGGAGAGAATGCAGAGGAAATCTTTAGACAAGTTGACCAAGAGCTTAAGCAACTAGACTTGGTTAAAGAGGGCTTCCTCGACAGCTTAATTGAAAGAGAGAAGAACTATCCTACAGCCTTAGATATGCAGCCTGTGAATCCCAATTTCTCTAACATTGCGATTCCTCATACCGAATCAGAATATGTGACGGTGACACGGATTGTGCCCATTAAGCTCACAAAGCCTGTGACCTTCCACAGCATGATCCAGCCTGACCAGGCCCTTGAAGTTGGCTTCCTCTTTATGCTCCTAAATAAAGATGCTGAAGCCCAGGCTGGTCTACTGGCCCAAGTCATGGATTTCTTTAACCGGACAGATGCAGACAAAATTGAAGACTTCCTAGCCAGCGAAGATCCTAAAGCAATCTATCAATTTTTACAAGAGAACTTCTAGAAAGGAAATGGTGTAGAAAATGGTCAAAATTCTAGCAGCATGTGGCGCAGGGGTTAACTCCAGCCACCAAATCAAAGATGCCTTAGAGACAGAACTCTCAAATAGAGGTTATGATGTCCATTGTGATGCCGTGATGATCAAGGATATTTCAGAAGACATGATGGAAAAATACGATATCTTTGCTCAAATTGCGGATACGGATTTAGGCTTTGAAATTCCAATTCCAGTGGTCAACGCTGGACCAATCCTTTATCGTATTCCTGCCATGGCTGAGCCTGTTTATAATGAAATCGAGCAAGTGATTAAAGGGCTGGGTTAGTTTAGAAGCCTTAGTAGGAGTGGATAAAAATGGATGGCATCATTGAATTTGCCAATACGATTCTGCAGCCAATTATCGATTTAGGGCCTGCCCCTCTGATGACAATTGTGCTAACGGTCTTGGCCTTATGTTTTCGCGTGAAATTCTCTAAAGCCCTTGAAGGTGGGATTAAACTAGGAATTGCCTTAACCGGGGTTGGGGCGATCATGAATATCCTCACGTCCTCCTTCTCAGAAGCCTTAGCAGACTTCGTTAAGGGGACGGGGCTACAGTTAAATATTACGGACGTTGGTTGGGCACCGATGGCAACCATCACCTGGGGGTCGCCCTATACCCTCTACTTCATGTTGATCCTTTTGGTTGTCAATATCCTCATGTTGGTAGCCAATAAGACTAACACCTTGGACGTCGATATCTTTGACGTTTGGCATTTATCCCTAGTTGGTTTATTTGCAATCTATTGTGGGGCTCCCCTCTTGGTCGCTACCATCTTGGTTGTCTTCATCGGAGTCCTGAAGATCATCAACTCAGACTTGATGAAGCCAACTTTCAACGATTTAATGAATGCCCCAGATGGCAACCCTATGACAACGACCCACATGAACTATATGATGAACCCGATCATCATGGTTTTCGATAAGGTTTTCGACAAATTATTCCCCTGGCTAGATAAATATGACTTTGACGCAGCCAAGCTCAATAATAAGATTGGCTTCTGGGGATCAAAATTTGCTATCGGGATCTACCTGGGACTCTTTGTTGGGATCCTCGGCGGCCAAAGTCCAGACAAGATCTTGACTTTAGCCTTCACCGCAGCAGCCTGCTTGGAGCTCTTCTCTGTCATTGGTTCCTGGTTCATCGCCTCAGTCGAACCATTATCCCAAGGGGTAACCGATTTTACCAGTAAACGTTTCGAAGGGCGTACCTTCAATATCGGCCTGGACTGGCCTTTCATTGCGGGGCGTGCAGAAGTCTGGGCAGCAGCCAATGTCCTAGCTCCGATTATGTTGCTTGAAGCACTCATCTTACCTAAGAATGGGATCATGCCTTTAGCTGGGATTATCGCCATGGGCTTGACCCCAGCCCTCTTGGTGGTGACTCGCGGTAAGATCATTCGGATGATTACGATCGGGGCACTGGTTCTCCCAACCTTCCTATACGCTGGGACCATCATGGCACCCTTCGTTACCGAAACTGCTAAGAAAGTCGGCGCCTTCCCAGCAGGAGTTGATAGCTCGGCCTTAATTTCAGGGACGACCATTGAAGGCCCAGTTGAAAAATTCTTAGCTTACTTTGTTGGGAATGCCTCCCAAGGTCAAATTGAATTCATTATCTATGCCGCCATCGCTCTAGTGATTTACACCTTGCTCTTTGTTTGGTATGCCAAACAAATGAAGAAGCGTAACGCAGAGTATGCTGCAGAGAAAAAATAGATCCTCTTTATAGGGGAAGACACCATAACAGCGCTAGACAAGATGTCTGAGCGCTGTTATTGTATAATTAAAGATTTACAAAATAGAACGGACTTCACCTTATTTATGGACCTAGGAGGGTATCATGAAAGCATTAAAAGCAGTGATTTTTGATATGGATGGTTTGATGTTTGATACAGAGAAGGTGGGTTACGAGCAGACGAAGCGGGCTGCGGATGAGCTAGGCCTTGACTATGATATCGAAGTGTTCAAAGGCTATCTTGGGACAAATGAGCAAGAAACGTTAGCTTATATTCATAAGCACTATGAAGGACAGCCGCAAGTCGATGACTTTATCGCTTTGACGGTTCGATACATCGAGGAAGCCTTAAAAGATCCCGATAATATCGATGACAAAAAGGGGCTTTATGACTTGCTCGACTATCTCAGGTCGCGACAGATTAAGCTCTATATTGCTTCGAGCAGTCGGCGGGATGAGATTATCCGCAACCTAGAGGGAAAGGGGATCGCTGGTTATTTCGAAGGGATAGTAGCTGGCAATGAAGTCAAGCGAGCCAAGCCTGACCCCGAAATTTATCTAAAAGCTTTTGACCTGACTCATACCGAAGATAAGCAGGAAGTTTTGGTTCTTGAAGATTCAAAGAATGGCGTCCGAGCAGCCTACCGGGCAGGACTTCCAACAATTGTGGTTCCTGATTTGATCCCAGCAGACGAAGAAGTGATGAAGAAGGCTGTGGCGGTCAAAGAATCTTTGGCGGATGTGATTCCATATATCGAGAGCGAGTATGCTTAAAATCAGGAAGCCCTTTTAATCTAACAGCTGCAAACAGTGCTAGATAAGTCTCTAGTGCTGTTTTTTTTATGGACTAAATGGAGGATTTTCCCTGAAAGTAAATTCACCCAACTGAGCTAAAAACTAATGATAATCTTCATAAAATAAAAGTACTTTCAGTTTATCGCCATTATATTGAAAAAGGGTTTGCATTAGCATAGAATAAGGCATGTAAAGGATTACAAAATTTATAGGAGGGATTAAAGATGCTAGAGTCGGCAAAAGGCGAATTGATTGTTTCCTGCCAGGCACTTGATGATGAGCCTTTGCACAGTTCATATATTATGTCGCGGATGGCGGTTGCAGCCCAGGAAGGCGGTGCCAAGGGGATTCGCAGCAATTCTGTGGCAGATATTGAAGCAATCAAAGAAGTCGTAGACCTTCCCATTATTGGGATTATCAAGCAGGACTATCCGGACGCAGAGATTTATATCACCCCAACCATGAAAGAAATTGATGCCTTAGTGGCCACGGGGGTTGAAGTGATTGCCTTGGATGCCACAGTTTCTAAGCGGCCCAACAATCAAAAATTAGAGGATTTTGTGAAAGAAATTAAGGCCAAGTATCCCGACCAAGCATTGATGGCGGATTGCTCCACCTTAGATGAAATGTTAGAGGCTGATCGTTTAGGCTTTGATTATATTGGGACGACCATGGTGGGGTACACAGAACAAAGTAAGGAACTCAAGATCGAAGCCAATGATTTCGAATTGATCCGCCAAGCCCTAGACCAAGTCGACCATCCCATTATTGCAGAGGGGAACATTGATACTCCAGACAAGGCGCGACGGGTGCTTGACCTCGGAGTTTACAGCGTAGTTGTCGGCTCAGCCATTACCCGCCCCCAATTAATTACAGAAAAATTTGTCACTAAAATTCATCAATAGATAGAAAGGGTTTTTAAAATGACTAAACGTACAGGAAAAGATATCAAAGGCATTATCGCAGCGCTCCTCGTACCTTTCGATGCGGAAGGTAAGGTTAATGAAGCGGGCCTCCGTCAAATCGTCCGCCATGACATTGATGACATGAAGGTGGACGGCCTATATGTTGGCGGGTCAACCGGGGAAAACTTCCTCCTCGAAAAAGAAACCAAGAAGCAAATCTTTGATATTGTAAAGGATGAAGCAGGCGATGCTGTTAAATTGATTGCCCAAATCGGTGGGACCAACTTATACGAAGCCATCGAATTAGGGCAATATGCGACCGATTTAGACTACGATGCCGTATCTGCTGTGACACCTTTCTACTATAAGTTCTCCTTCCCTGAAGTGAAGGCTTATTATGAAGACATTACAGCGGCTGTTGACAATGATTTGATCATCTACTCTATCCCAGCTTTGACCGGAATTGGCATGGGCATGGCTGAATTCAATGAATTACTGGCTATTGATAATATTATCGGGGTGAAATTCACCGCTGCTGACTTCTTCTTGTTAGAACGTCTCCGTCATGCCTTCCCAGATACCAAGATTTACTCCGGCTTTGACGAAATGTTATTCCCAGCAGCCATTTACCAAGTCGATGGGGCCATCGGATCAACCTACAATGTGAACGGCATCCGAGCCAAGGGGATCCTCGATGCAGTGGCTGACAATGACTTAGCCAAGGCCCGTCAACTCCAAAAGGAAAGTAACGACTTGATTGAAGCCGTTCTCGCCAACGGCCTCTACCCAACCTTGAAACGTCTCTTACAATTACAAGGTTGCGACCAAGGGGACTTCTTAAGCCGGAAACCAATGGCTTCAATGACAGAAGCACAAATTAAGGAAGCAGACCGTATTTACAAAGAGTATGTATAGTTAATGAAATAGCCGTGCTGGCTTGTGGGGAGGAGACTAGCTATGAATTCAGGCGGGTTTACGACAATCGATTTAATTATCCTGATTGTCTATCTATTAGCGGTGTTGATTGCAGGTTTATTCTTTTCAAAACGTGAGATGCAGGGTAAGGAGTTCTTCAAGGGGGATGGGTCCATCCCCTGGTATGTGACTTCTGTTTCTATCTTTGCGACTCTTTTGAGCCCGATATCCTTTATGTCCCTGGCCGGGAACTCTTATGCCGGGACTTGGATCATGTGGTTTGCCCAATTAGGGATGTTGGTGGCCATACCGATTGCCATTCGTTACTTCTTACCGATTTATGCCAGGCTAGATATTGATACAGCCTATGACTACCTTGACAAACGCTTTGACTCTAAGATTCTACGTATTATCGGGGCAGCGCTCTTTATTATCTACCAAGTAGGGCGGATGTCTATCATCATGTACCTGCCTTCAGCTGCCCTGGCTCTCCTAACAGGGATTAATGTGAATATCCTGATCATCCTAATGGGGGCTGTCGCTATTGTCTACTCCTTCACCGGTGGGATTAAGTCGGTACTTTGGACGGACTTTATCCAAGGCTCTGTCCTCCTAGTTGGGGTGACCTTGTCCCTCGTCTTCTTGATCCATGATCTGGATGGGGGCTTTGGCACCATTATGAACCACTTGACAGCCGATAAGTTCTTAGGGCCAGATGAAGTGCTCTTCGATCCCAATCTCTTGCACACTTCAGTCTTCCTCTTGGTTGTCGGGGCAGGCTTTAATACCTTATCGTCTTATATTTCCAGTCAAGATATTGTCCAACGCTTTACCACGACCCAAGATATTAAGAAATTAAACAAGATGATGTTCACCAATGGGGCCCTGTCAATCTTCATTGCGACCGTCTTCTATCTGATTGGGACCGGGCTCTATGCCTACTATCAAATCCAAAACCCATCAGATCCAGGCGCGCAAATGCCCCAAGACCAAATCTTCACCTACTTCATTGCCTACCGCTTACCAGTTGGGATTACCGGTGTCCTCCTAGCTGCTATTTATGCCGCTAGCCAGTCCACCTTATCCACTGGGCTGAACTCAGTTGCCACTTCTTGGACCTTGGATATCCAGGACTTACTGACTGAGGACCTCGATGACGCCAAGCGGACTTGGATTGCCCGCTGGGTATCTCTAGGAGTTGGGATCTTCTCAATTGTGATCTCGATTATCTTAGCCCACTCTGAAATTGTATCCGCTTACGAATGGTTTAACAGCTTTATGGGACTGGTCCTTGGGGTCCTCGGCGGGGTTTTCATCCTCGGCGTCTTCTCCAAGCGTGCCAACAAGTATGGGGCTTACGCTGCCTTGATCGTGTCTTCTATCGTCATGATCTGTGTCAAATATGTCCTGCCAGCTGATAGCGTGAGTATCTGGGCTTACTCCCTGATCTCAATCGCGGTTTCTCTGATCGTCGGCTATGTGGTTTCCTTGATCTTTAAGACTGACCAGGCCCAAGCACCGAAATACACAACCATTTATGATATCCCTGAAATTAAAGAAAATGCTGATTGGATGGTGAGAGACTAATGGAACTCTATGATATGAACCACTTAACTTATACGGACCGCCAAGCCCTGCACCGGGTGGCGGCCTATCTCAAGACCCATGATATTTCAGAAGATGAGCCAGGCAACTATCCGATTGAAGAGGGTTTCTTCTACAATGTGATTGCCTATGACACGACCACGCCGGACCAGAGGGTGTGGGAGAGTCACCGGGACTATATTGATATCCATGTGCCTATTGAAGGCAAGGAACGGATTGCCCATAACTTCATCGCCCATATGATTTTGGGCGACTATGACCCAGGCGATGACTTCCAAGCTTCTGAAGGCCCCGCCCAATCAGAGCTAATCATTGCACCTGGTCAAATCTTAGTCTTAGACCGAGAAGACGTCCATAAGACCGGCTTGATTGTGGATAAGAGCCAGAGCATCAAGAAGGCTGTCTTCAAGGTCAAATACGATTAAGGAGCGTTTGCCATGAAGATTCTAGCCATTGATATTGGGGGGACAACTATCAAGTCAGACCTCTATGACGCTCTCGGTCAATCCCTGGGACACTTTAGGGAAGAAGCGACAGCAGTCTCTATTGAAGACCAGACCAATGGCATTCTTGACCAGGTCTTGGCCCTAGTGGATGACTACCAAGCAAGTGTAGGGGGTCTGGATGGGGTGGCCATCTCCAGCGCCGGAGTCATTGACTCCCAAGCGGGGAAGGTCATCTATTCGGGCTACACCATCCCCGCTTACCAGGGAACGAATTTCCGCCAGGTCATTGAAGAAGGACGAGGCTTGCCCTTCAGTATCCTAAATGATGTCAATGCAGCAGCCTATGGGGAGTTCTGGTTGGGGGACTATGCGCCAGACGCCAGTCTCATATGTTTGACCATTGGCACAGGAGTAGGAGGCGCTGTCCTCATCGATGGCAAGATTCACTTCGGTCGCCAGTTTAGTGCAGGCGAAGTGGGCTATCTCCCGGTTGGCTCGGACCGCTTCCAAGATGTCGCGTCGACGACCGCCCTCTGTCGGAACTATGCCGCGATGACCGGCCAGGACCAGGTCACAGGTCGGGAGGTCTTTGCGGCTTACCAGAGAGGAGATGACAAGGCAGACCAAGCCATCCGTCAGTTCACGGAAGCCCTGGCCCAGGGCTTGCTGCCCATGGTCTATCTCTTGAACCCAGATGCCATTATCTTAGGAGGGGGCGTCATGGCCCAGTCAGCTATCCTCCTGCCTCGGATTGAACAAGCCCTAGCAGAGCGGATTGAGAGTGACTTCTTCTTGCCCGAAAAGATTGCAGCTGCAGGCTTGGGTAATGAAGCTGGCCGCTTAGGGGCTGTCTACCATTTCCTCCAAGAACATCCTGAGTTTAGTAAATAAAAAACGAATAAAAAATTTCCCTAGGGCCTGGCTCGAGATGAGACAAGTGGCTAGGGAAATTTTTTGGGTATTTGGCTATAATAGAGAGTGAGCATAGTCTCTTAACTAAATAGTGCTGGCGAGCATCCGTTCTGCTTTGAGTTTGGCCGTTAAAGAGCCGTAGCTAACGACCAAACTCAAGCTCCACTCCTGCTCTTAAGTAGAAGGAATATAAAGAAGCTAGCCCTAAAAAAGAAAATGATAAATATCAACCAATCGACAAAGAGGAGATAGAGGAGAAGGTTATGATTAAATTTTCGCAGAGTATTCTACCTTTGATTGAGACGTCTTATGAATCTCTAACGTCAACGGAACGGATTGTGGCGGATTACTTCGTTGAGGACAGCCACCAGGACGAAGACTACTCCATTGAACACCTAGGGGAGAGCCTCCATGTGTCCCCGGCAACTTTTACCCGTTTTGCTAAGAAGTTGGGCTATTCGGGTTACCGAGAGTTTCTCTATGATTATCGGACAGGTTTGCCCAAGAAGCAAGATGATCCCGCCAGTCAAAACATTGAAAAAGTCTTATCTGACTACAATGCCATCCTAAATAAAAGCTATAATTTAGCCAATTCAGACCAACTCTTCCGGATTGCCCATGCCATCCGTCAAGCCAAGCGGGTGATTATTTATGGCGTAGGGAGTTCCGCCCTAGCTGCTGAGGAGATGACCAGCCGCTTGTTGCGCCTAGGGATCGTGAGCGCTACGGTGAGTGATGCCGATGCCATGCGCGTCCACCAGGTAGTTATCGATGAGGAGTGTTGTGTCCTCGGCTTTAGTATCTCGGGACAGAAGAAGGTGGTCCTCAACAGCCTGCGCCAAGCAGCTAAACAGGGAGCCTATACGCTCTTGGTGACAGCTAATTTCGATGTGTCATTGAAGGACCAATTTAATGAAATTGTGCGTGTGGCGACAGTGAAGAATTTGAATTCCGGCAACCGGATTTCCCCGCAATTACCCATTATTATTATGTGCGATATTATCTACGATTACCTGATTGAGATTGACCGGGAGAATATCCAGCGGACCTTTGAGCGGACCATGGATGTCTTTGAGGAAGGGGAGATATTGTAGTGTATAAAAACTATCCGTATCCAGTAACTTACACTGGGCGGATAGTTTTTTTCTGTGAAGTTAGAATAAGGCTTTCTTGGTTTGTTCGGTTTCGTTGTTGATGTAGTCTTTTACTTCATGCTAGTTACCCATTAGTCTTCAATAAACAAATCATAAATACTTATCGGCTCATCAGATTGTTTGAGTTGATCAACAAAGTCTTGGTGGACGAGTTTTTTGGCTGTATTAGATAGATAGTTTAAATGTTCGTCTCCCTTGTCTGAAGCTGGTATGAGGAAAGCGATAAGTGTATCCACTTTTTCATTATCTAAGCTGCTCCATTCAATAGGGTCTTGCAATTTGATAATCAGCATTCCTGGCTTTGTGATCGCCTCTGATTGAGCATGGGGAATTGCAATGCCGTTCTCCATAGCGGTAGAGAATTCATTTTCTCGCGCTATAAATTTTTCCAGAACGCTTTGAGCATCCTTAGCTAGGCCTAAGCTTTGAGCGAAGTCGGATAAGTAGGTTAAGGCATCGTCACGGTTTTCAAGCTGAACTTGGGTTTTAATATGGGAAGGAAATAGGATATCTTTGAAGTGGTTAGTCCCTTCGTTCTCTTGTACATGTTTAGCTTCTGTTTGGTGCTTCTCCTCTTGTCTTTTGGCAACAAGACTCAGTAAGAATCCCGAAATTGCGGCACCGATGAGAATATTTACCACCCATAGTAGAGGTTTATTAACGAGAGGAAGCACGATAAAACCGCCGTGGGGAGCTGGAACAGTAATCTGACTGATATAAGTTAGAATAGCTGCAACTGAGGATCCCAACATAAAGATAGGAATATTAATTAGGGGGTTAGTCGCTGCAAAGGGAATAGCTCCTTCTGTAATATGTGTTGACCCCAGGAGGAAGTTGACCAGTCCAGCGCTCCGTTCTTTATCTGTATAGGCTTTTCGATTGAATAGAACGGCAAAACCAGTTGCGAGTGGCGGTGCGATACATGCTGCTGAAACACCAGCCATGAAGTAATAGTTGCCTTGGGCTAATAGGGCTGTCCCTGTTAGATAGGCGGCCTTGTTAACTGGACCTCCGAAGTCTGCAGCACTCATAATTCCGACAATGGCCCCGAGGACTATAGGGCTCGAGTTTTCCATGTTTTTAAGGAAAGCCATCATACCTTCATTAATTTCTTTCATAGGAATTGATAGATACCACACAATAAATCCAGTGATTAATACGCCTAAAACTGGTAATAAGAAGATAGATTTTAGGCCGTCTAAGGATTTGGGCAAGCCTTTGAGTAGTTTATTAAGTCCCATAATAATGTAACCTGATAGGAAACCACTCAGAATTCCTCCTAAGAAGCCCGTCCCATTGGTATAGGCGATCATCCCTGTAGCAAAGCCGACAACTAACCCTGACCGTTTAGCCATGGCTTCTGCAATATAGGCCGAGAGAACAGGGACCATTAAATTCATTGTTAGGCCACCAATTTGATTGAGCACGCTAGCAAATTCGTTATATTCTGGACTTGCGGGATCTGCAGAGTTGATGCCCCAGAAGAAGGAGATAGCGGTGAGCACCCCACCAGCTACAACAATTGGTAGCATGTGGGAGACACCATTCATTAGGTAGACGTAGAGGTTGTGGAGGAAGGAACTAGAAGACTTCTTACTTTGTTCTTCCACTGAATTGTGCCGGGTGCCGGCATGATAGATCGGCAAATGGTCTTTATCTAAAGCTTGTTGGATGAGATCATCTGCTCGCTTCATTCCGGCTGAAACAGAGACATTGATCAAAGGCTTGCCATCGAAACGTTCTATATTAACATCTTTATCGGCCGCAACGATAACAACGTCAGCTTCTTGAATATCTTGGAGGCTGAGTTCGTTTTCAACTCCAGATTGACCATGTGTTTCTACTTTAATAGCAACATTATGCTTTTTTGCTGCTTCTTCTAATGCTTCCTGAGCCATATAGGTATGAGCAATCCCAGTAGGACAGCCTGTTGCAGCTATAATTTTGTATCGATTCATTTTTGAGCCCCCTCAATTCTTTTGATTGATATCTCTTTGGCTAAGTCGTCAGTATCTGTAAAATCTGTTAAGGCTGTGGTAAAGGCAGTAGAAGATCCGGCGGCTAGACTATATCTCAGAGCCTCTTCATAAGAACTTCCCTGCTGGCAATACGCGATGAAAGTTCCTAGCATGGTATCTCCAGAGCATGCGGTATTAATCACTTTTCCCTTCGGCGCATTACCGTATAGGACGGTATCCTTATTTATAAATAAGGCGCCTTGACTGCCTAAAGATAGTAGAATATTTTGTGCTCCCTTAGTGATGAGGATTTTAGCATAATGAATGTAATCATCGAATGTTAGTTCCACTTCGTCACTAATTTCAAACCATGATGCGATTTCCTCTTCGTTAGGTTTGATTAAAAGGGGCTTATACGGTAAACAATCCATAACAGTGGTGTAACTGGTATCAACGATTAGTTGGAAGCCTTGGGCAGATGACAATTCGGCTAAGGTAATTAATTGGTCAGGTGATATCCCCTTAGCGAAACTTCCTGAAACAATTAAGAAGTCGTCACTGTTTAAGGTGTAGATTTTAGTCATTAAAGAGTCGAGTGTCTCTTTGCTGACTTGGGGGCCTGGGTTCACTAACTTATATTCCAGGTCAGCTTCTCTTACTCGTGTAAAGACATTGATGCGGGTTGTTCCCTCTGTTTGAATAAAGTGAGTATCGATGCCTTGTTCATGCAAATAGTCTTCGATAAAATGAAAGGTAAAGCCGCCCCCAATACTAAGGGCACAGGAATCGATGCCTAATTTTTTTAATATCAAAGAGACGTTAACGCCTTTCCCATTGGCGATCACATCATAATTATTGGTGCGGTTTACGGTATTTGGCAACAGTTTATTGGTATCAATAAATAAATCAATTGCAGGGTTTAATGTACATGTATAGAACATCTCCCCACCTCCTCTTGCCTTTAGTATAGGGGAAAGAATAATGTAAATGTTTTCTTTTCTGGTATAATAGCCTTTGTAGCTTGTAAATCTTTTACAAGATGATGTATCAGTCAAGTATTAAGGTATTTAAAGGAGTAAGCCATGGATAAGTTATCGCAAGCAGAAAGATTTTGCTGGAAGTTCATTCAAGATAACTTTGCTAAAATTCCTGACTTAACCATCACAGAGTTAAGTGAATTAGCAAATGTTTCGACGGCCACCATAGTCCGTACCGTCCAAAAACAAGGCTATACAGGATATACTTCTTTTAAACAAAGTATTAGCAATCAATCACATATCATGAAACCCTTTAGTCATTTAGAAGGAGAGCCAGCCCTTGTTAAAGAGGCCGTTCTGAAGAATTACTGGGAAGTCACCCATACTATTAATCAACTGAATGTTAAAGATGCCCTTAAAGCAGCAGAAGCCATTGCAAAAGCTGATAAAATATATATTTTTGCACGGGGATTATCGGAATTATTGGCTGAGGAAGTGTCGATTAAACTCGCTTTGCTAGGGAAAACCTGTAAAAAATATACAGATCCTAATTTAATTAGGGGAATAGCCCAACGTGCCAGACCAGAAGACGCCGTACTATTCCTAACTTTAAATGGAGAAACTAAAGAACTTGTCGAAGCAGCCAAGATAAGCAAGGATTTAAAGAGTACTAATATTGTGATTACGACGAATAGAGATTCGAGCATTATGCAGTATCGAGATATTGCTTTAATTGGGTTTAAATCAAGAAATTCTTTCTTACCTGATTACGAGGTTCACTCTAGACTCCCCCTATCTATCCTCTGCCGAATATTAGTAGACATACTAGCGATAAAAATAAATGACTAATAAAATCTCCCCCTGACTGGCATTACCGATAAGTGGCCAGGATTCATCGGGATTTGCGATCACAGGGGGGTATCTTTAGACACTGCCTTTTCAAAGAGGTATAATTTATTTGTAAAAAATAAAAATAAGGAGATTTTAATATGGCAGAAGAAAAAGTTGCTTTAGTTACTGGTGCTGCTCAAGGGATTGGGAAGGCCATCGCGGAACGTTTGTCCGAAGATGGTTTTGCGGTTGCTGTGGCTGATTTGAACGAAGGGGAAGCCAAGAAAGTGGCTGCTAGCTTGGAAGAAAAGGGGAAGAAGGCTATCGCCGTTAAGGTAGATGTTTCTGATCGCGACCAAGTCTTTGCGGCTGTAGAACAAGCAGCAGAAGCTTTTGGGCGTTTCGATGTGATCGTGAACAATGCAGGCCTTGGCCCAACTACACCAATCGAAACCATCACCCCTGAACAATTCGAACAGGTCTACAAGATCAACGTCGGTGGGGTTTATTGGGGGACCCAAGCTGCGGTTGAGCAGTTCGACAAGTTCGGCAATGGCGGGAAGATCATTAACGCAACTTCCCAAACGGGGGTTGTCGGCAATCCTAACTTGGCCCTCTATGCTGGGACCAAATTCGCGGTCCGCGGCATTACCCAAACCACAGCCCGCGACCTGGCTGAAAAGAATATTACCGTCAACTGCTATGCACCAGGGATCGTGAAGACCCCAATGATGTTCGATATTGCCCATCAAGTTGGCAAGAATGCTGGCAAGGATGATGACTGGGGCATGCAACAATTCGCCAAGGACATTACACTCGGTCGCCTGTCGGAACCTGAAGATGTGGCTGCGGCTGTTTCCTTCTTGGCTGGCCCAGACTCCAACTACATCACCGGCCAAACCTTGATCGTTGATGGCGGGATGCAGTTCCAATAAGAGAGTGAGTTAAAAGTCGTTGATTTCAGATAGGAATAGGAGCTAAACTTCTATTCCTATTTCTTTCTATAAAAGCGCTTGCAAAACAAGAGCAGATTTGCTATAGTAAGAGATAGATATGGATTGTGACTGTTCAATCAGGCAAGACCTAAGTAAAGGTGTAGGGCTAGGCAGACTAGCTTTAGACTTTTATTTGGGTCTTTTCTTTTTGGCGAGAGGGGTGAGATTTTGGAAGTTAAGAAGGTTTTTAATAATAATGTTGTGATGTCTATGAATGAGAAGAATGAAGAGATTATAGCCATGGGCAAGGGAATTGGCTTTAACAAACGAGTGGGGGATGACCTTGAACTAGAAAAGGTTGAGAAGGTCTTTGTCATGGACTCAAGTAAGAAGAGTGATTATGAGATCTACCATAAGATTGACCCTGTGATTGTCGAAATAGCGACAGATATTATCAAATATGCCCAAGGTGTTCTAGGAAGTCGGTTAAATAATAATATTTATTTGACCCTGCCAGACCACTTGAACTTTGCTATTGACCGGATACAAAAAGGCCTGGAAGTCACTTCTCCTCTCTATTGGGAGGTTAAGAATTTTTATACCGTCGAATTTATGATCGGCGAGAAGGCCCTGGAGTTGATTTATCAACGACTAGAATTAGCCCTTCCTGAGCATGAAGCAGCGACTATTGCTCTTCATATCATCAATGCCAAAGTAGATAGTCCAGGGATGGATCAAACCATTGAAGTCATTGAGATGGTTCAAGATATCTTAGATATTGTGTCTTACTTCTATGGGATTCAGTTAGATAGTTCGTCCTTCCACTACAGTCGTTTTGTCACCCACCTGCGCTATCTAGTGATTCGTTTATATGACCACAAAACAGTGGGAAATCATTCAGATAGTGATGATTTCCTTTATGGGCAGATGGTCAAGAAGTATCCGAGAGTGCGCGCCTGCGTCGAAAAAGTAGCTGCATATATTGAGCAGAAACTTGAGGTGACGATTGGTCAGGAAGAGAAATTATATTTGATGATCCATATTCAACGCGTGATAAGTCAGTTAGAAAATGAGGAATAAAGGAGTTGGAAAAGATGTCAAACCATGATTTAGCCCAGGCCATTATGGAAAATGTGGGTGGGGAAGAAAATGTGCGAAGCTTGGTCCATTGTGCGACCCGCTTACGCTTTAAGTTGAAAGATAGTTCGAAGGCCAACCGTGAGGCCTTGGACGAGGTCCCAGAAGTCCTCTCAGTTGTGGAACAGGGTGGGCAATTCCAAGTAGTCATTGGGAATAAGGTATCTAAGGTCTACCAAGCGATTATGGATAATTATTCCATTCGTTCAGGTGAGAGCGAAGCGACAAGGGATGAAGTCTCCCAAGAGAAAAAAACTGGTTGGAATAAGGTTTTTGAATATATTTCAGGTACCTTCTCACCTCTAATTCCTGCTATGACAGGTGCAGGGATGATCAAGGCCTTGCTAGCAGTCCTTTCAATCTTTTCTTTGATTGATACAGAGGGAGCAACTTACGCTGTTCTTAATGCAGCAAGTTCTGGTTTCTTTACCCTCTTGCCGATTTTTGTGGGGATTACGGCAGCCAAGCAGTTGAATGCTAATCCCTTTGTAGGGGGCGCTATTGCTGCTGCCTTACTCGATCCCTCTTATACGGCCCTCTTAGAAGTCAAGGAAGGCCTGCATTTTATGGGTCTGCCATTAGTAGTGACGGACTATGCCTCAACCGTCTTCCCAATTCTTCTCGCTATGGCTCTCTATGCGCCTATTGAGCGCTTCTTGAAGAAACATACACCGGATACGATTTCCTTGTTCTTTGTGCCAATGATGGGTATCCTAATCATGGTACCCCTAACGGTGCTTGCCTTCGGACCCTTTGCCCAGTATGCGAGCGGTTTAGTTGGACAAGCCATTAACGGTCTCGTTAATTTCTCCGGTATCCTTGGCGGTATCTTAATCAGTGGGGTTTGGCCTTTCTTGGTTATTCTTGGTGTTCACTGGGGCGTGGTACCTTTGATGATTGAAAACTTCGCTAAGGGTGGGGACATCATTGGGCCGATTACGGCTGCAGCAACCTTTGCTCAGACAGGAATTGCCTTTGGGGTCTTCCTCAGAAGCCACCGCAATAAACAGTTAAAATCATTAGCTCTATCAGCTTCAACCTCAGGCTTCTTGGCGGGTGTGACGGAGCCTATCCTATATGGTTTGGTCTTAAGATACCGCCGCTTGATTCCTCTGATGGTTATTGCTTCCATGATTGGTGGAGCTATCGTCGGCGTCTTTGATGTTCGCGTCTTTACCTTTGTCTTCAATAGTGTCTTAACCATTCCTAGCTACTCCCCTATGCTCGGTTACAGTATCGGCGTAGGAACTTCCTTCATCATCGCTACCGTTCTTGCCTTTATTTTTGGGACAGGCGACCAAAAGACGGATGCCAAGGAAGAGACAGCTGACAATAGCCAGTCAGCAGCTGATACGGAGCTCAAGATCGAAATAGCCGCACCGCTTAAGGGCGAAGTGGTTCCTTTAAGCCAAGTGAATGACAGTGTCTTCTCGAGTGGCGCAATGGGTAAGGGCCTCGCTATTAAGCCAAGTGAGGGTAAGGTTTATGCACCTTTCGATGGCAAGGTCGTCTCCCTCTTCCCAACTCACCACGCGATTGGCCTAGTGAGCACAGATGGGGTTGAATTATTGATCCATGTCGGCTTAGACACGGTCCAATTAGATGGGCTTTACTTCGATACTAAGGTTGCTGTTGACCAAGAATTTAAAGCAGGTGATTTATTGCTAAGTTTTGACCAGGATAAGATTGCTGAAGCAGGTTATGATACAGTAACCCCAGTGATCGTCACGAATTCAGCAGATTATATGGATGTTTTTGTTGAAGAAGGTCCAGTTGATCAATCGAGTCGAGTTATGATACTTGTGTAGATAGAAAGGATGGATAAGATGTCAGTATTTCCAGAGAATTTTTTATGGGGCGGCGCGACAGCTGCCAATCAATTCGAAGGAGCTTATAATGTTGATGGTAAGGGCTTGAGCGTTCAGGACGTGACGCCAGACGGTGGTTTTGGCCGGGTGACTGAAGAACCCACTCCAGATAATCTCAAGTTAGAAGGCATTGACTTCTACCATCGCTACAAGGAAGATATTGCCTTGTTCGCGGAGATGGGCTTTAAGGTCTTTCGTTTGTCCATTGCTTGGTCCCGTATCTTTCCTAAGGGTGATGAGACAGAACCTAATGAGGCAGGCTTGCAATTCTATGATGATGTCTTCGATGAACTCGCTAAATATGGTATTGAACCTTTAGTTACTCTCTCCCACTATGAGACCCCGCTCCATCTCGCCCGAGAATATAATGGTTGGGCCAATCGAAAATTGATCGATTTCTATGCTCGCTATGTACGCACAGTCTTTACACGTTATAAAGATAAGGTGAAGTATTGGTTAACCTTCAATGAAATTAACTCCCTTTTTAGCCTGCCTTTCATCAGTGGAGGGATTGCCACGCCTAAAGAAGAACTCAGCGAGTCTGACCTCTACCAAGCAGCCCACCATGAACTCGTGGCTTCTGCTTTAGCAACGAAGATTGGGCATGAAATCAACCCTGACTTCCAGATTGGCTGCATGGTTCTTGCTATGCCAGCCTATCCTATGACGGCGCACCCGCTCGATCAATTAGCAGCTCGAGACTATGAAAACCACAACTATCTCTTCTCAGATATTCACGCGCGCGGAGAATACCCAGGCTATGCTAAACGTTATTTCAAGGAGCATGGCATTGAGATTGAATTCGCAGAAGGAGACAGGGAATTACTCAAGGAACACACGGTAGACTTCATTTCTTTCTCCTACTATATGAGTGTCGCCGCTGCCCACAATCCTGAAGACTATACATCAGGTAAGGGGAATATTCTAGGCGGGCTGTCAAACCCCTATCTTGAAGCCAGCGAATGGGGCTGGCAAATTGATCCGGTCGGTCTAAGACTCGTCCTCAATGACTTCTATGACCGCTACCAACTGCCACTCTTTATTGTGGAGAATGGTTTGGGGGCTAAAGACCAACTCGTTGATGGACCAGATGGCCCCACAGTTGAGGATGACTACCGGATCGACTACCTGAACCAACACCTCTACCAGGTTGGGGAAGCCATTAAAGATGGGGTAGATGTCATGGGCTACACCACTTGGGGCTGTATTGATCTCGTTTCGGCATCGACTGCTGAACTATCTAAGCGCTATGGCTTTATCTATGTTGACCGTAATGATGATGGGGAAGGAACGCTAAGCCGTTATAAGAAGCATTCCTTTGACTGGTATAAAGAAGTGATTGAAACAAATGGGGGCAGTCTCCAAGCCCCTGATGCCTAAAGAGGAGGATCTATGCAGACACAATTTGTATTCTTAGATGTGGATGGGACAATTACTAACTACCGCAATGAAATTCCAGAATCGGCTATTCAAGCTATTCGTCAAGCCCGAGCTAATGGGCACAAGGTCTTGCCCGTTACAGGCCGGAGCAAGGCAGAGATGTACCAAGAAATTTTAGATATTGGCTTTGATGGTTATATTGGTGGTAACGGTTCTTATATTGAATATGAGGATGAAGTCCTTTACGAAGAAGTGCTTTCGACAGAAGATAGCCAGGCGATCGTTGATTGGTTGGATGACAAAGGCCTAGCCTATTACCTGGAATCTAATAATGGTCTCTTCGCCAGTCCCAATTTTGAAGAGCGCGGTCGGTCGACCATGCAGGAATATGCCGCCTATAAGGGCCAACCTCATCCTGAAGATATGGATGTGAGGAAGTCATTCCCTGAAATGATTTTCGGAGGGGATCTCAAACGAACAGATTTGAATAAAGTCTCCTTTATCCTAGAATCCTATGACGACTACCTTGAAGCCAAGGGCAAGTTCGCCCATCTGAAAGTTGGAACCTGGGGAGGTAATGGTGAGAAGGCCCTCTTCGGTGATATTGGTGTCGCTAACATCACAAAGGCTGGCGCAATTGGCCGACTCTTAAAACTGGTCAACCATCCTAAAGAAGCTACCCTAGCCATTGGCGATGCCAAAATTGACCTTTCCATGATTGACTACTGCCAAGTTGGCGTCGCGGTTGCCAGTGGAGGTCCTGAAATCAAAGAAGCTGCGGACTATGTGACCGCAGCGGTAGATGATGATGGGATATATAAGGCTTTCGAACATTTTGAGTTGATTTAGGGGTTAGTCTTCTTCATTGAGGAGTTCGTTATCAGACGTTCTCCTTTCAACAGCTCTATTGAGTTTCATAATATGGCGCATGTTTTGTTGATAGTTTAAAGAAAAAATACATGCATATAAGGCATTGAATAGAAAGAAAATAGAAGTTGTTGAATTAAAGTTACCGATTTTAGAGTAAAGTTTTTCATGGGTGCTGAGATTAATAGTATAGAGACTTTCTTTGGACAAAGAATTTTCTCCTATATTAGTAAAACTAATTATCTTAGCACCTGATTTTTTTACAAAGTTAAGTGAGCGAACGATTTCTGGATTTTCACCTGAATAAGAGATAAAAAGAGCGATGTCTTCGTTTTGCATATTATAAGCTGTAAACTCAGGATAATCAAAGTTATCAGCTACTTGAATGTTATAGCCAATCCGTATCATATTTGTAATGAAAAATTCAATAGCACTAAGATTATTTTTTGCAGTAAATATAACAATTCTGGGAGCATTCATGATTAGTTTGCAAACATTTTGAAAAGTTTCATAATCAATTAACTTTTGTGAATCATCAATGGATTCTTTCATGACAATAGCGATACGATTGATAATTTCTGGGAAAGTATCTGCTGAATTAAACGGTGTATTAGCATCTAAATCATTTATAGTAGATTTTAGATACTCTCTTTCTTTGATAAGTTCCTTTTTGAGTTCTAGCCATCCAGAAAGATTTAATTTCTTAGCTACTCGAATAACACTTGTTGAATGAGTATGAGTGGCTGTTGCTATAGAGGAGGTTGTCATATCTTCAAGATGCTCTGTATTTCCAATTAGGTAGTTAATAATAATTCGCTCAGAAAAAGAAAAAATATCCATTTCCATTTTTTCCTTAAGTAACATAAAGTTAATCACCTTTCCTGTGTATGATTTTAACAAATTTTATAGAATGAAGCTTTAAAGTTGTGTAAGAGACTTCTAAATATAGAGATTAGCTTGAGGAAGAATAAAGGGTAATATAATATATAAATGTAAGCGTATACATAAAACTAGAAAGGATATGGTTTTAAATGAAAAAGGCACTTATCATTTGTAACGCAGGTATGTCATCTTCAATGATTGCTCAAAAAGTTACTCAGTTTTTCGAAGGTCGGGATCTTCCTATAGAAGTGGAAGCAACGACAGTAACTAAAGGTAAGGATATTATAGAGAAAGATCAATATGACTTATATCTATTAAGCCCTCAGGTTAAAATGGCTAGTGAAAATTTAACAAAATCAGCTCAAGCTAAGAATAAGCCTCTACTTAACATTGAGCCTGAAGCTTATTTACCTACAGAAGAAAGTACAATTAAATTAGCCATGCAAATCTTCCCTGTATTTAAAGAAGACTTAAAACGGGAAAAGGCTGAAAGAGAGGGTAAATAATGGAATCATCTGAAATTCAACAAATAGCTTTTCAAATTATTTTATCATCTGCTAACGGTAAAACTTTAGCACATGATGCTATTCAGTTAATGAAAGCGGATAAATTTGAAGAGGCAGAACGAAAACTTGAAGAATCCAACGATGCTTTCATTGAAGCTCACAATGCTCAAACAGAACTCTTGCAGTCATACGCAGGAGGAGAAGAGATTGTAATGGAGATTATTATGGTCCATGCACAAGATCATTTAATGACCGGAATGTCATATCGAGATATGGCTTTAGAGCTATTAGATGTTTATAAACGATTAGCTAATAGGGATTGATGGTGATGCAAGCAGCTGAAAATAAGAAAATAAGAGAAAAACAAACAAAAAAAGTTATAAAGTTTAATCGGTTTTTATGGCAACGTTATAGTTTAACTCTTTTTTTCTTTGTTAATTTATACTGGTTTATATTTACTATAGGAAGCCATAGTTTAGGAGTGCTTCTTCCTTTGGTTCTCTTAGTTAGTAATACTATGGCTTTGATTGAGCAGTTTAAACTATATAATAGACCAAGTAATCATTTGAAATGTAGTCGAAAGCATTTTATCTATCAACTATTAAATTTGATAGTAGTAGTTATTTCGCTTTTTAGTCAGTCACTATTTGAACAAATTTTTCCTTTTATAGCCTACCAAAGCTCTGGGATTATTCTTATAGTGATGACTAATTTATTGGGAGGAATCTTATCCTTACTTAATTTGCATGCTGTGAAGGCTATTTACAATAATAATGATGATTATTATAGAAAAATAAATAATAAGTAGAGGGGGAGAATATTATGTCAGAAAATGCGAATTCTGGTCTATTTGCTTTTATGGAAAAATATCTTATGACACCAATGACAAAACTTTCTCAGACGCAATTAGTTCGCGCGATTCAAGCCACAGGTGTAACAACAATTCCATTTACTATTGTTGGGTCTATGTTTTTGGTTTTTAATATTTTGCCGACAGCTATTCCAGCATTACAATCCTTCTTTGAGAGTACTTTCTTTAGATTTAGTGAGCTGTATATGCTTGCTAATAAAGCAACAATGGGTGTATTAGCTTTATATTTTACAATTGCTTTGGGTTACCATTATACATATATTATAGTGGAAGATAATCAAGATTTAGATTTAGATCCCATTTATGGGGCAACGCTTGCTCTTTTTGGTTTTATTATGACCATACCTCAAATTATATGGGAAGATGGGTATATGACAATTGTCCACGTAGTCAGTGAAGAGGAAATGATTATAAATGGCTGGGCATTAGGAGGAGACGGTGTTTCGAGATTTGGTTCGATAGGTGTTTTTGTTGGGATTATTATGGCTATAATCGCCGTGCATGTCTATAAATTCTGTATAGAAAAAAATATAGTGATAAAGATGCCAGCTGCTGTTCCAGCAGGAGTGGCAAATTCTTTTACTGCTTTAATTCCAATGTTTATCTTAGCGATTCTTGTTCTACTTATTAATGCTTTATTTATCTTTTTAGGAACGGATATATTCCAGGCTATTCAATTACCTTTTATGTTTGTTAGTAATCTGACAGGTACATGGCTTGGCTTTATGATTATACTCTTCTTGATTCACGCACTTTGGAGTGTAGGGGTTCATGGGGCAACGATTATTTCGAGTATTGTTAATCCTATCCTGATTAATAATATGGCAATGAATGCTTCTGGAGATGCCCATGCTACGTTAGCTGGTGAATTTTGGAATGCCTATGCTTATCCTGGAGGGTCAGGCTCTACTTTACTTTTGACATTAATGATGGCAACCATTTGTAAATCAGAACAATTAAAAATATTAGGTCGAACCTCTGCAGTTCCTGCTATTTTTAATATTAACGAACCAATTATCTTTGGCGTTCCAATGATCTATAACCCTGATATGTTGGTTCCCTTCATACTTGCTCCGATGGTCGCAGGTTCAATTGGTTATTGGGCCACTGAACTAGGTTTTGTGCGTCCGGTCATCGCTTTGATGCCATGGCCAACACCAGCAGGAATAGGTGCTTTTGTTAGTACCGGTGATTGGCGAGCGATTCCTGTAGCTCTGTTAAGTGTTTTAGGTGCTGGATTAGTTTACTACCCATTCTTAAAACGCTTTGACAATAAATTAAAAGAAGAGGAATTGCATAAGGCAGCAGAACTTGCTGCTAATGGCTCTGATGATGCTGAAGCAGCTTTAGATGATTTCTTTAGTTTAGATTAGAAAGGGAGGATAAAATGGGATTTAGAAAAGACTTTTTATGGGGTGGCGCAACTGCAGCCAATCAATGTGAAGGAGCCTATGATGTAGATGGACGTGGGCTAGCTAATGTTGATGTCATCCCTATCGAAGATAGAGCGGAGATTGTTACTGGTAAAAGAAAAATGCTTGATTTTGAGGAAGGGTACTTCTATCCAGCAAAAGAATCAATTGATATGTATCATCACTATGAAGAAGATATCGCATTATTTGCAGAGATGGGTTTTAAGACCTACCGTTTCTCAATTGCATGGTCAAGAATTTTTCCAAAGGGTGACGAAGTAGAGCCTAATGAAAGAGGGCTTGCATTCTATGATAATTTAATTGATGAGTTATTAAAGTATGATATTGAACCTCTTGTAACCATTACTCATTTCGATATTCCGATGCATTTAGTTACTGAATATGGTGGTTGGCGCAATCGAAAAGTTATTTCTTTCTACGAACGACTTTGCAAAGTCCTGTTCAATCGCTATAAAGGAAAAGTTAAATATTGGTTGACCTTTAATGAAATTAATATGCTCTTGCATGCACCTTTCATGGGGGCAGGGATTGTCTTTGATGAAGGCGAACATAAAGAACAAAGCCTCTATCAAGCTGCTCACCACGAATTGGTAGCGAGTGCACTTGCAACAAAAATTGCACATGAAGTCGATCCTAATAATAAGATTGGCTGTATGATGGCTGGAGGTGTCCATTATCCGCTTACTCCCAAACCTGAAGATGTCTGGGGAGCTTATACTAGCGATCGTGAGAACCTCTTCTTTATCGATGTTCAGGCTAGGGGATACTATCCTAATTATGCCTTGAAATATTTTGAACGTAATGGCATTGAACTAGAGATAAGTCATGAAGACAAAGCGATACTGAAAGAGAATCCAGTTGATTTTATTAGTTTCTCTTATTACAACACGCGAATTGGTGTAGCTGAAGATGCCGAAGTAGAAAATGTTGAAAGTAACTTATTCCAAACACCGGATAACCCCTATCTAGAAAAAACAGAATGGGGATGGCCAATTGATCCATTAGGTTTTAGGACAACAATTAATAGTATCTATGATCGTTACCAAAAGCCATTATTTGTTGTTGAGAATGGACTAGGTGCAGTAGATGAACCTGACGAGAATGGCTATGTCGAAGATGACTATCGGATTAAATATTTAGCTGAACATATTAAGCAAATGCGTGATGCAGTTGACCTAGATGGTGTTGATTTATTGGGCTATACCACATGGGGATGTATTGACTTAGTTTCAGCTGGTACCGGTGAAATGAAGAAACGATATGGTTTTATCTATGTTGACCGTGACAACTATGGCAATGGAACACTCAAACGTTCTAAGAAGAAATCGTTTAATTGGTACAAGAAGGTTATTGCAAGCAATGGAGAAGATCTATCAAATAATTAATAAGGATTATTGGACCAGATCTTATTAATCTTGAGTTTAAGAAAGGATGCTGAGAATGACACAATTTCCGAAAGATTTCCTATGGGGCGGGGCCGTGGCTGCCCACCAGTTAGAAGGTGGTTGGGAAGCAGGAGGCAAGGGTCCCAGTGTGGCAGACGTGTTGACGGCGGGAGCTGTTGAACAACAACGACAAATCCATCAAGAGATTGATCCCAATGTCTATTACCCCAATCATGAAGCGGTTGATTTCTACCATCGCTACAAGGAGGACATTGCCTTATTCAAGGAGATGGGCTTGCAAGCATTTAGAACGTCGATTTATTGGTCACGCATCTTCCCTAAAGGGGACGAAGTGGAACCCAATGAAGGGGGTTTGCAGTTTTATGACAATCTATTCGATGAATTAATCGCCAATGGAATTGAGCCTGTGATTACTTTGACTCACTTTGAGATGCCTCTTCACTTGGCCCAGGAATACGGTGGCTTTAGGAATCGTAAGGTCGTTGACTATTTTGTTCACTTCGCTGAAACGGTTTTTGAACGGTACAAGGATAAAGTGAAGTACTGGATGACTTTTAACGAGATTAACAATATGATGGACTATGAGAATCCAATTTTCTTGTGGACCAATGCGGGGGTGACAGTTGAAGAAGGGGAGGATGCTGAAGAAGTGATGTATACCGCAGCCCACCACCTTCTCTTAGCGAGTGCCCTAGCAGTCGCCAAGGGCAAAGAAATTAATACTGATTTCAAGATTGGAACCATGATTTCCCATGTGCCAATCTATCCGAAGAATTGCCTACCTGACAATGTGATGCTAGCTGACGAATCCATGCGCCTTCGCTTCTTCTTCCCTGATGTCCAGGTCCGTGGCTATTATCCAAGCTATGCCTTGAAGAAATTTGAGCGTGACAATATCTCTGTGCCCATTCAAGCTGGGGATGAAGATATCCTCAAGGCAGGGACGGTTGACTATATTGGCTTTAGCTACTACATGTCCAATGCAGTGGATATCGCGTCTGAAGAATCGGATGATGACCACAAGATTCATGGCCAGATTCCATACCAGGTAGAAAATCCCTATCTTGAAGTTAGCGATTGGGGCTGGGCCGTGGATCCGGTAGGTCTGCGTTATACTCTGAACCGTCTATGGGAGAGATACCAACTACCACTATTTATCGTTGAGAATGGCCTAGGCGCCTATGACGAGATTAGCGAAGATGGCCAGATTCATGACGATTATCGAATTGACTACTTGAGAAAACATATTGAAGAAATGGAAATAGCCATTAATTATGATGGTGTCGAAGTCTGGGGCTATACACCTTGGGGAATCATCGATCTCGTCTCCTTCACTTCTGGACAGATGTCCAAACGCTACGGCATGATCTATGTTGATCGTGATGACGACGGATCTGGTTCCTTCGACCGCAAGAAGAAAGATTCCTTCGACTGGTACAAGCAAGTGATCGCCAGTAACGGGGAAAACCTGTCTTGGGAGAGTCGGAAATAAGCTGTAAAAGCATAAATAATTCTCAATCAAAAAAGCAAGCTGCCCTCCCACAGCTTGCTTTTTCTACAGTCTATTCCTCCGGCTGGTAGCGGTCCACCTTCATCCGCAGTTTATATTTATCGCGGAGTTCAGCGATCTCTTGCATCATGGGCGACTTATGGTGGGCATCGAGGGCGGACTGGTCAGTCCAGGTGTCGATTAAGAGGATGCTCTCGGGGTCTTCTAGGGGGACGAAGTAGTCATAGCGCAGGTTGCCGGGCTGCTGGCGGATGCGGTCGACAACGCCGCGGTCCATCATTTCTTGGGCGAACTTTCGCGCATTGTCGCCTTGGCCGCTGTAGATGATATTGATAACGAGTGTCATAGTATTCCCTCCTATATGTTCAGTTGTTCACTTACTTCCATTCTAGCATTTCTGTGCTTGAGCTTACAAGTTCCAAGCCTTTGTGCTATACTGGTTAAAATTTTACAAACAGACAGGGATGATCGGATGACATTTAGACTTATCCAAGCGAAGGACGATAGCCAGCTGGCTGGTCTTATTCGTTCGACTCTAGAAACTTTTCAGTTAGACCTGCCGGGGACAGTTTACTATGATCCGGAATTAGACCATCTGAGCGATTTTTATCAATCCAAGCCCCAAGAGCGTGCTTATTATGTGGCCGTGGATGACCAGGACCGGGTCTTAGGCGGGGTTGGCTATGCGGCATGTGGGCTCTTTGATCACTGTGCGGAATTACAGAAGCTCTACTTGGCTCCTCAAAGTCAGGGGCAGGGCTTGGGCCGTGCGCTGATGGAGTTAGTGATGGATAAGGCGAGGGCAGCTGGCTACCAAAGGCTCTACCTAGAGACCCATTCGAAGCTGGCAACCGCCATTATCCTCTACCAGAAGTACGGCTTCAGGGAAATTCCTCGTCCTGATCACTTGATCCATACGACGATGGATCGCTTTTTCTTGAAGGACTTGTAGGGCATTTTTATTTATACTTCAACGATTAAAAGCAGCAGATAGCTTAGGCGTGTATCTGCTGCTTTTTACTAAAATTCAAGGCCCAAATTCAAAAGCGAAACGGATTCTCACTAGCACCATTAAAGTGAGAGCGGTAAGATTCTATTTACGCTTCTTAAAGCTAAAGGCAGAACCCAGAGCGACTAAACTCAAGCCAAAGCCGAGTACACCTGCACTAGCACCCGTTTGGGGTAGGGTGGAGGTTGCCTTCTTAGAAGCAAGTGAGCGTGGGCTTTCCTTAGCCTTGGCTGGGTCTTGGGCACTGACTCCTTGCTTGCTAGCGGTTTGACGGCTTGCTACTGTTGGCATCGTCTGCTCAGCTTGACCTGCACCGGTTTCTGAGCGAGTCGTTTGACCACTAGCCTGGTCAGTTGCTTGGCTTCCTGTCTGACCAGGATCAACTTGGCTAGTCGCTTGCCCTTGGTCTGGCTTGCGGTTAGCCTGATCGCCAGTGGTGGTTGAAGTCGCTGGGCCTTCATTTTGTCCAGGCTTAACACCTGCCCCAGGCTTGGTGCTGGTCCCTGGTTTGACCTCTGACCCAGGCTTGCTTCCTGTTTGCCCTGGATTGACTGGATCTGAAATTGAGCCAGTTCCTGTTGTACCGCCAGTCCCTGTTCCGGGAGTTTCTGCCTTAGCTGCACGGGCGGTTAACCAGTCCTTAGTTTGGAGAGGACGGTCCACTAAACGTGTTTCCCCGATCCAGCCGATGAAGCCGTGTTCGCCCTGGCCGCCGTAGAAGGAACCGCCCAGGCGCCAGGGTTGGCCCTTGTCGTCAGCGAGGCCGACCGTGTTTGTGGCATTTCGGAGGACAGGGACACCGTTAACATACATGGTCAGGGTCTTGGTCTCAGGATCGTTGACCGCGGCTAGGTGGTACCAGTCGCTCAGGTCGACGATTTCGCCGGACCAGGCTGAGCCTTCAGTCGCTTCAGGGGTCTGTTGGTCGACGAAAGAGAATTGGACTTCGCTCAGGTTAGAGAAGGCCCAAGCGAATGGCGGTTCCTCACCCTCAGTTCCCACATAGCCGGGGATATTTTGGCGCTGGCCTTCGCGGACGAGCCACTGCATCCAGTTGTTGACGCCATCTGGATTGTATTCGGGGTCGAACTTGATGAAGGTCTCGAAGGTATAACCATTCTCAAAGTTCTCCAGGTTGATTGGAGCACCATCCTTGGTGCGGAAGTAGGAGGCCCGGTGGTGGGGATTGTCAGCCGTTGGGCGGCTACCGTTCTCGAAACGGATGGACCCCGCATTCGATGATAGGGGATGGTGGTCCTTGGACCAGGTCACGTCTTCCAGGACAGCGCCCCCGAGATTGTCTTCATTGAGCGGCGCCCGGTAGAAGTTGTTAGCCGGGTTGGTGATGTCGACTAAGGCGTCGCCAACATTAACGACTATGCCGTCTTCGCCGGAAATCCGCCAGTGGGCCACGGTCCCTTCAACGACAGGGTAGTCGTCCTCTGAAGCGGGACGCGCTTGATCAACAGGCTGAGGGGCCTGGTAGTTTTCGCTGTAATAAGTCCGCAGCTGGCTTGAATAGGAGGGGTCATCAGGCTGGCCTACCACCAAGTTAGGGAAGCGGCCCTTGAAGTCAAAGTTGAAAGTAAAGCTGGCCCCGTCGTCGGTCAGGAAGACTTGGTCATAGCCGTTCCGGGTCTCTTCAGCCTTGGTTGGTACCCAGGGGGAAAAGGTCGTCTGGTGGATCTTGCCATTGGTCAGGTCGAATTCAGTGAGAGCCATGTAACCATTCCCGCCCATATAGGCCATCTGTTGGTCGGTCAGGATCTGGTAGACGGGGTTACCGAAGTTATTGGTCCGCTTGACGCGCGACGCCCCGTGATGGTGGCCGTTATAGGTCAGGAAGACCTGGTCATTAGGAGCAATGAGCCGGTCCCAGACCACTTCACCGAATGGGGTCTTCAGGGCCTGTGAAGTGACGGTATCGTTGTTGATCAATTGGTGGGAAACCAGGATGGTTGGCGTGTCAGGGTTTTCTTTCAAAACCGCTTCTGCCCAGTCCAATTCTGCTCCTTCAGCGCCCCAAGAGAGGCCGAGGACTAAGAAGTCTTGGCCGTCCACATTGAAGATGTGGTATTCGTGGGCATCATTCGGACCTCGACCTTGGAAGCTGGCGTTCTTTTGGGCCCGTTCGCCAGGGAAGACCTCGGTATAGTAGCCATAGTAAGGACTCTGGCCATTCTCCAAGGCCTGGCCGCCGATATCGTGGTTGCCGGCAATGATCAGGTAAGGCTCCTGGTTAGCTTCGAGGATGCCCATGGCCTCGCTGGCAACCTGCCACTGGGCGGGCTTATTGGCCTGGTCGACCACATCCCCCACGTGGAGGGTCATGGCAATCCCATAGTCATCCGCATGGTCCACAATCCACTGGGTCTGAGCCGCAAAAGGTTCCGACCCATAAGCTGCATTGAATTGGTCACCCTCGGCCTCTGTCGCATAGCGGGCGTAGAACTGGGTATCCGGCAAGATCGCTAGGGAAAAACGTGAACCCGGCTCTTGACCAGCCTCAACGGTTGTCGGAATCTCCGTCTCCTTAACCGGCGTCACCACCTGCTCGAAAGTCGGGTCTTGGTCCACAATCTGTTCCCTGGAATCCGTCGCCGAAGAGATGTTCTCCTGGGTCTTGAGCGGGGCCTCCTGGGCGATCTGGTCCGAGACCTTAAGCGTATTCTGTTTATCCTGGTCAGTCGCCGCCCGTTCAACCGTCTGGGGCTGGGTCGCTTCCACATGCTCCGCAGCCGCAACCGACACCTGGCCCGCACTCACAAAGGCACAGACCACAGCCGACGAGAACAAGAGATGCTTACCAACAGCTAATTTCTTCATATTATTAACCCCTCCATATCATTAATCTACTACTACCCCTAATTATAGCGAGCGGATGTTTAGAATATGTAAAGGTCTTGTGTGGCTTGTGTAAATGTCTATAGTTCAGGATTTCACTACTTTCAAGGTCTTTTGTTCATATTTTTACTGGTTTCCAGTATAATTGGATGTAAAAGTATTTTTTATGATTGAAGTCATGAAAGTAATTTAGGGGGATTTTAATTACACCTAATTCAATTAATAAAAAGTTTATCGTATGTCGTAGTAAAATTAATTGATTTAAACTTGATCAGTTGACAATGATTTTTTAGATTTTGACTTTGCAAATGATTAGCATAGAAAAGAGGAAGCAATGGATTGTTTTGTTAAGAAAGAAGACGTCTATAGCTCAATAAATTATTTTAAGAGTGAGCACCATGATGAGCTTCTTTATATGTTTTTGATATTAAAGCATTTAGGAATATCTGTTGAGCGTGAAATAAATTTAGCTGGCTCAGGCGAAAATAAGATTTCTAAAGCTACAAAAGAAGAACTAATAAATACTTTTGAAATTATAGGTGGAATCCGCGACAATACAGAAAATTTTGTAAATTACACTATAGTATTTCCATCGGGGTTTGTTAATTGTTATGGTAATAATCAAAAAGAAGCTTTCTACCAGCCAGGCAGCACTTTGCAGAATTATCCTAGTCGCTTTAAAGACACTTTAAAGAATGTGAGACGTGATAAATTTTTTGTTTACAATGAAGAATCAGCGAGTGTTAAATTGTCTAGAGATTATGACACAGTTATTTCTGAAGCATACCTACAAGGTAACAAAATATCTTTAAAACATTTATCAGCATGGATTTATCGTTTTTTTGCTCTACCATTTGAAAAAGAACCTAGCTCAGTAGAATTCACGAGAGTAATAAAAAAAGCTATTAATAAATACTTTAGATTAACGAAAAAAGAGTTTGATTGGTTAATAGAAGATGACTTAAGTTTAAATTTGTTATCACCTGCGAAAGATGGTATTTCAGGACAAGAGCTGAGAGAACATTTAGAAATTAGTGAACTCGTTACAGCTGCTAATAAAGACGTACTATCAAGTGGAGCTAATGCATCAAGGGATAACAGAATAAGTCCACAAAGTATAGCTAAGTATCTTGAAATCACTGGAGAAAACCCATCTTTTTCAACAATAAAAAAATTATTATTAGGTAAGAAGCAAATTATTCTCACTGGTGTTCCAGGAGTTGGAAAGTCCTATTATTCACAAAGGCTTATTGAAGAAAAAGATGATTATGGAAATTTGATTTTTGAAAAATCATGGACACTTCAATTTCATCAGAATTTTACGTATGAAGAGTTTATTGGTGGTGAAACAATTGATACGGATCCTAAAACTGGAAATTCTATAATTTCAACATTTAAAGGAAAGTTGATGAAAGCAATTGAAGAAGCTGAAAAGAATAGGGATAAGAAATTTCTGTTTGTTATTGATGAAATCAATAGAGGTAATATATCTTCTATATTTGGGGAAACCATTATTTTACTGGATAGAGAGTATAAAGTTGAATTATCGAAATCAATTGAGGGTGTTAATGAATTACGTTTGCCAGATAATTTATATTTGCTAGGAACAATGAATACGAGCGACAGGAATATTGCTTTTTTAGATTTAGCAATTCGTAGAAGGTTTGGTTTTGTAGAATTACAACCGAATAGTGATTATTTGTCTGAAGCAATTGTTCTACCAATGAATGATTTTAACTCTTTAGGAAAGTATAATTTAGGAGCAATTTTAGATAATATTAACAAAAACATAGTTAGAGTTCTAGGGGATGAAAATTTAAAATTGGGACAATCATATTTTATACCCAGCAATGGGTTTGAATGGAATTGGGAAGAGTTTCAAAACCAGTTTAACTATGTTATTTTACCGACTATAAAAGAATATTCTTATACAAGAAATGGTGTAGCGGAAATGGTTGTGGGAGATCAACTTGTAGATGGAATACAAGACATAGATTTATTTAAAGATGCTTTTTATAGTAGATTTTCGGAGATGATTATGTGGCAATCGTAGATTTCGTAGGAAACACAAGGCTAATAAAAATCAATAATAGTGAGATTAATTTTTTTGATAATCTGGCACAAAAATACAAAATAAATTGGGATAGAGATCTTCGAGATAATAACATTTTTCCGATTAGTAATTCTATAGTTGGTTTCATCGTTACACCACTTCAAACAATTGAACTTAAAAGTAAGTACAAAGAAATATCATTTAATCACATTTTAAGGATGTATTTGTATACTACTGGTTTCTCTAGGAGCAATGAGTCTCATATTCTCGATGTAAAGAATAATTCAGATGATTTTGATATAGCTCGAGATTTTTTGAATTTACTTTCAAAGGAAATCCAGGTGGGAATTAATCGTGAATATACTAGTGAGAAACGACAAAGTGATATTGTATCGGGAAGAGTTAATTATAAAAAAACTTTTGTTAACATTTTAAAAAACAAAAGTAGACCAATATCGACTCACCAAGATGTTTTAACCACTGATACTAAAATTAACTCGTTATTAACAGGAGCTCTAGTGAAATTAAGTAAGAATCCTAACTACTCATCTGATTCAACCGCTTTAAAAGACTATTTCACGGAGGTTATAAAACCTGTTGTTCAAGATGCGGAAGAATATTATAAAAGGATTAATTTAAACTCACAGACTGCCAGGTTTGAAGAGCTATTACAACTAGCAGTCTTAATCATCGATAATGCTGATTATAGTGATTTAGGCGATAACGCTGGAGTAGAAAGTTTTTTACTTAATTTTGATACTTTGTTTGAAGAATTTGTTGTTGAGGTCTTAAAGACTGTAGAAAATTTGAACTATAACTTGTTCACTACTTGGAAAAGAAAAAAGAATATGCTTGATGAAGCAAGTTTTCAAGAAGAAAAATTATATTATCAACCAGATATTCTTTATAATTTTGTGGAAAACTCTCCAAACCACGATTATAAAGACTATAGCTATGCTGTTTTAGATTGTAAGAATAAGGCATATAATGTTTTTTCAAATAGTGATGTATATCAAATTCTTTCTTATTCTGTTGCATTAAAATCAAAATGCGCAATACTTATATACCCGTCATTCTATGAACGTTCAAATAAATCAATTTATTTTGATTACGATAGGTTTTCTCCATCCAAGGTTGATGCATGTTTTATTAATATAGGAGAAAAAAATGGGGATAATTTTTTACTAAGTATTGATAATTTCAGGAACAAAATTTTTGATTTGTTAGATTAAAAAAAGCAGCTCTCATTTTTAGAGAGTTGCTTTTTAATATCCTATTTTATGTAGAGCTTTTATAACAGAATCTCCAACAGCTTTTGCTAACTTAGGAGGGACGGCATTCCCAATAATTTTATATTTTGCAGGAATAGAGCTTCCTATAAATTCATAATTATCTGGAAATGATTGTATTCTCGCGATTTCTCGAACAGAATATCTTCTGTTTTCTGTAGGGTGCAAAATACCACTATTTTCTGGTGTTGCTGCAGCTGTAATAGTTCCATTGATTTCATTTCTTGCAAAGCGACGATAAAAGTTGGGGGATCGATATTTCTTCATATTATCTCTTATTTTTTTTAATCTGTCTGGCAATTCATTATATGGCACATCTTTCCATGATCCGCCTTCTGGGATGAAGTTTACTAAATGTTGACTTTGTGGAGAGAGTTCCCATACTTCATTTTGGTTAAGGGTATTAGTATTAAGATTAATTGCATATCCTACAGTCAATTCGTGTTGAGGTATAAAATAAGGATCCGGAAATTTATAGTCAATGTTTAAATCACTTCTAAAGGCTACTATAAAAACTCGGTATCTATTTTGGGGTACACCATAGTTACTTGCTTTAAGAAGTTTATATTTCACATTATATCCTGGTTCGATATTTGCTAACATTTCTACAATGCTATCAATTAATAAAGATTTATCCTTATTTTTCATGGAGAGTAAGCCACGAACATTTTCCATGATAACTACTTTAGGTTTTTTTTCTGCAATTATTCTAATCATATCGAGATATAAATTACCTCTATCATCATCTGTCCCACGTCTGTTTCCAGCTGATGAAAAAGGTTGACAAGGGAATCCTCCAACTACAACGTCGGCATCAGGTAACTCTTTGGCGTCAATACTTTGTATATCTTGAGTAGATATAGGCCCGATATTATATGCATAATTTTCAGCTGCAGGTGCGTAGTTATCATTAGCATAAATTATATTAAATCCGCTTTTTGCTAATCCTAAATCAAGCCCACCTGCTCCACTAAAAAGAGAAATAGTGTCTAGTGAAGAATTCAACTCTAACTTCGTTTGATTATTTGTAACTTCTACATTGTCAAAAAGCGTAGTTTGGTAGTAATAATCATCTTCTCTTACAATAATATCTTTTATTTCGCAGTCAAGATAATCGCATATTCTATTCAAAGTATCAAAGCTTATATTTCGGTCGTTTCTTAATTTAGTCATCGTGCTTTTTGACAAGTTACATTCATCTTGTAATGTATTTTTTGAAATATTTTTTTTGCTCATATACGACCACAAGGGATTATATGTAATACTCATGCTTCACCTCCGTATAGAAAAAATCTATCAATACAAGTATAACATCTATACGATTTTATAGTAAAGGGAAACCCTTATAAATATTATGAGAAATAAAGTTGAAGATTGTTCGCTAATAGTAGAAATGACAAGGTGCTATTAGCAGTTCCTTTGTTTTTCATAATTAGAAAAAACAGTAGTAAAGAAAGCAATTTATTATCGCATATTTTACAGTAATTTATATTACTAGAGTTATTATGCATCTCTATATTGATTTTCCATTTACTTTTCTAAAGGCGCTTCTAAGAAAAAAGGTGAATAGGTTTAATCCGCATATGGGATTTGCGGCAATAAGTTGCATCTTTATAAAGCTCTTCGTTTTCATAATGTGGACCTACGAGCACATGATACATTTTATCATCATATTGGAAATCATTATTATATTTCAAAATATCAATATTTATTTCATCGGATAAAATGTAAATTTCCAATATAAGTCAACTGTTTGAAAGAGGTTAAACGAATTAAGTAGAGAGGTAGGAAGTAAATATTGAGGTACTATAGACATTAATTGATAATAAAATAGATTCAATTGAATTGCAATTCCAAATAGTGTACGTTGTAGAAGAGCTTTAGATAAGTGATAAGCACTTGAACATATATGTATGATGAAGTAGAGTTTAGCTATATATTGTTATTTTTCTAGAAGTTTAATTTAACTACTTCTACTAAAATGACGATATTTGTGGCTACTTTCTCATACTTTCAGAGCATTTCTTATTATGCTATATTAATTCTTATAGAGTATGAGAGCATGGGGGGCGTTAAAGTGGCAAATATAGATTATCCATTGGTTAAGAGGATTCCTTATAGTGAAGAGGCGATTAAGGCTTTTGAAACAGAGTACCAGAAGCCACTAGATGTTAGTGATGAGTTGACGGAGGCTGATATTTTCTTGGCTTATCCGACGGTGTATATCATCACGGATCGAAAAAGGAAGCAGGTTTCTGCTTATGTCGGAGAGACCTCTAATATCATTTCACGTACAGTTCAGCATATTAAGCAAGATCCCTTAGAACGCGATGACTGGGACAGTCTAGCTCAATCATCTGAAGCTGAGATGTATATTGTAGGGCATGATAAATTCAATAAATCATTGACCCTAGATGTTGAAAACCAGTTGATGCTCTACCTCTCAGGAAACCCAAAAATCCAACAATTAAACAATCGCCGCTCTAACCCTCAATTTCGTTACTATACTTCAGAATTAATGCCTAAGATTACCTCCCAAGTTTGGCGAGAATTGCATTCTCAGAATCCTGACATTTTTCCTGAAGAAGAAGTTATAAAGGATAGTGCCTTATTTAAAGCTTCTCCCTTCCATAAATTAACTGCCGAGCAATTAAAGGCTAAGGAAATTCTATTTGAAAAAATTAGAGGAAATTTGAAGCTTGATAAACAATCTGAATTGATTTTAGTTAGTGGCGAAGCAGGGGGGGGGGAAGACGGTGCTCTTGAGTTCACTTTTCTATGATTTGAATCGATTGAGAACTAGTGATTTTTCGACTGAAGAAGATCGACTTTTGAATTGTTATTTGTTAGTTAATCATGATGAACAGCACAGGGTATATGATGATATTGCTTTGAAGCTTCGAGTGCAAGATAAACGTGGTCAACGTGTGCAGAAACCAACTTCTTTTATCAATAATCATCTAGAAGAAGTGGATGGTGAACTTATTTGTCAACAAGCAGTAGATGTTGTCTTAGTTGATGAAGGACACCTCTTGCTTACCCAAGGAAAGCAATCTTATCGGGGGAAGAATCAACTGGAGGACTTGTTGAAGTGTGCTAAATTAGTCATTCTAATCTTCGATGAAAATCAAATTATCAGTCGGGCTGAGTATTGGGAAGACAGTCAAATTCAAAAACTGATTGATACGACAACGGTAAATGATAATCATATACGTTTGGAAAATCAAATGCGCCTACAATCAAGTCCAGAAACCTTGCAGTGGATTGATGATTTTGTAAAAAGGGGCGAAATCAAGCCAATCCCTGAAGATAATCAAGGCTACGACCTTAAAATCTTTACAGATGCTCAAGAAATGTATGAGGCTATCAGAGATAGGGCTTATGACAAAGAAAAGGGATTATCACGGATGTTGGCAACCTACGATTGGGATTGGAAGCAAGGTAAAGGAACAGATTGGAATGTAACTGTCGGAGACTTTAGTCTGCCATGGAATTATAGTCAAACTAAGAGTCCCAGTCAAAGTTCGGCTAAAAACCTAAAGTCTTGGGCAGAACAGGAGGCTTCTATTAATGAAGTTGGTTCTACTTACACTATTCAGGGCTTTGACCTTAACTATGCTGGTGTGATTATCGGCCCTTCGGTAAAATACCGAGATGGTCGAGTGATTTACGATGGAAGTGAAAGTAAATCAAATCAGATGACAAGCAGACGGACCATGTCTGATGGGAGCAAGCAGGACGTTTCAGAAAAATTATTACAAAACCAGTTGAATATCCTGTTGAAACGTGGTGTTCACGGCTTGTATATCTATGCAGTCGATGATGCCTTGCAACAGAAATTATTGGAAGCCCAGAATGCTGGTCAATAAATAGCTCATAAATAAATAAGCCTCCCCTGATTCGTTAGAGTAGATGGGGAGGCTGTGTTATAGTTGGAATTAATTGTATGTGCTATTAGTGAATTTCTTCGAGCTCATAATCACCTTGTTGCAGTTCATCCATAGCCTGGTATAAAATTTCCCGATTGGCACGACTTGATAAAAGATAGCAAGTTTCTATCAAGCTATTAAATTCAGATTCTGACATAACAATAATTTCGTCTCCACTCGCCGAAGTAACGGTGTATATTTTCGAGTTGATATTGATGTCTGCCATGTATTCCTGGAGATTTCGTCTAAAGTTACTAAGATCTATTGATTCCATAAGCCTCACCTCACCGTAAATGTACGATGAATTTTATATGTAATCAAGTAAAAAGCCTATGTAAAGGAAAAGGATTGAATCTTGTTCCTCCATTCATTCCAAATAATCTCCAATCCTAAGCAAGCCCTCCACCGGCTTGCTTTTTTACTTCCACAGCCCCCGCCTTCCCAATTCCAACCACCCTTGACCGGAAATAACTTATTATTTATAAGTAGTTTTCATTGCCTCGGCTGGGTTCATCTTTTATAATGAGATAGCTAACAAATTGTAAGTGTTTTTGACCGCTGCTTTTAGGTCGAAGTCACTGGCAGGCTTTCTGCGACGACAAGGAGGTTCATTATGAGAAAGTTTCTTGCTGTATTATCTCTCGTGCTGGTGATTGGGGTGATTGGGGCTTGTTCAGCCCGGGTGAATGATTCGAGCCAGGCTGACCAACGCCAGGATAGCTTCGTCTATGCCATTGCGGGGGATCCGATTTCGATGAACCCCTTATCGACTTCGGACCGTTGGGGTTTGACGGTGACCAATATGATTTTCTCACCCTTGGCCCGGATGGATGCGGAGGGGAATTTGGAGATGGAATTGGCGGAATCAGTTGACCAGTCTGAAGATGGAAAGACAGTGACGGTGACCTTGCGTCCAGATGCCAAGTTCTCGGACGGTCAGCCTGTGACGGCGGAGGATGTGGTCTTTACCTATGAGACCATGTTGGACCCTGCCAATGGTCAGGCGGACAAGTTTAAGGTCGGAGCGAAGCCTATCCGGATTGAACAGCTGGATGGGCGGACAGTTCGCTTTATCGCACCTCAGCCGTCTGGTGCTTTAGTGAATAATATTGTTTTTGAGAATTATATTCTCCCCAAGCATGTCTACCAGGATGTGGAAGATTTCTCTGGCAACAAGATTGAGGGAGTTGATCCGGTGGGAAGCGGGCCTTACCAATTGGAAGCTTACCGCCAAGGTCAAGACTTCCGCTTTGCAGCCAATCCACATTACTACAAGGGGAAGGCTAAGATTGACAAGGTAATCTTCCAGATTATTAAGAATGCCCAGACCACTAAGGCAGCCCTCTTGAGCGGGGAGATTGATGCGACTCTGTTAGAGCCCCTGGATGTCCTATCGATTGATTCGGATGCTATCCAGCTCTATCCTTATTCGGAAGGTCGGGTAGGTTATATTGGGGTCAACACGAATACTGTGGATGATGAGAATTTCCGCAAGGCGATCTTCTATGCCTTGGACCGCGAAGAGATCAACCAGGCTGCCTATTTCGATGAGACCTACTATACGTCGGCCCATTCCATCTTGCCGCCATCTAATCCTTACTATTATGACGATATCGACAAGTACCACACCGACTTGGATAAGGCCAAAGCTTATTTGGACCAGTCGGGACTTAAGCATCCTCGTGTTCGCCTAGCCTATAATGGCGAGAGCCAACTGGAGCAGACCATCGTGACTATGGTCCAAGAACAATTGGCCAAGGTCGGGATTGAAACAGAGCTTAAGCCCATGGACTCAGCGGCTCTGTCTGCGGCCAACCACGATCCGAAGAGCACGAGTTACGATCTCTTTATCGGGGGCTATATCATGGGCCTCGATCCGTCTGCCTATGCGCCTTTCTATACGACGGGTGGGGCGAAGAACTATTTCAAGTTCTCAACTCCTGAGGGCGATCGGCTCTTCCAGGCAGGCGAGGTGGAGGTAGACCCTGACCGCCGCAAGGCCATTTACAACCAGGCCCAGTCGGAAGTGATGTCCCATGCCATCTTCTACCCCTATGTGGATAATAAGAAGATTATGGCGGTCGATAAGCGCATCAGCGGGGTAGAGGCTGCTAACTTGGTACCGATTTACCAGTTTGGTGATGCGTCTCAGCTCGAGATCCAGACGACAAAGGAGGGCTCTCATGATTAACTATGCTTTGAAGCGAATCCTACAAGCGATTCCTCTTCTTTTATTGATTTCTTTAATTGCCTTTAGTTTGATTTATATCGCACCCTTCGATGCTATCGATGCCATCACGACGCCTAATATGACCGAGGCCCAGGTGGAAATTATCCGCGAGCAGAATGGCTTAAATGATCCCTTCATTGTCCAATATCTGACCTGGCTCAAGAATGTTATCCAGGGCGACTTTGGCCATTCCCTGATCAACCAACAGGAAATTGGCAGTCAGTTGGCAGAGCGGATTCCTAATACTCTGATCTTGATGCTGCCGGCCTATGCCATTGGTTCTCTGATTGCCTTCCTGTCGGGTCTCTTTGCAGGGGCTCATAAGGACCGGGCAGGCGACCGCTTGGTGGACTTGGGGGCTTCCCTGGGTCTGGCAGTGCCGCCCTTCTGGCTCGGCCTTCTGGTGATTTACTTCTTCTCCCTTAAGTGGCCGCTCTTCCCAACGACTGGCATGTACCGAATTGGGTCTGAGGGGAATCCTTTAGACCTCCTCCATCACGCTATCCTACCGATAGGGGTCTTGATTGTAGCAATCACACCCAATCTGATCCGCTATGTTCGGTCGGCCGCCTTGTCCCAGGTGGAGGCCAACTATATTACGGTCCAGCGGTCATTAGGGGCTTCTAAGCGGGAGATCTTCTTCCACCATGTCAGTCGAAATGTCCTCTTGCCCCTGGTGACCCTCCTTGGCCAGTCCCTGCCTTCCCTAGTGACAGGGGCTATGGTAACGGAGTCGATCTTCCAGTGGCCAGGTGTCGGTTCTTATTTCGTTGAAGGAGCCAAGCAGCTGGACTATCCGGTAGTTATGGCTGTCTTTCTCTTGACGGCGACACTGACCATTCTCGGCAATCTTTTAGCGGACCTCTTATACTACAAGGTGGACCCACGGATTCGATTGGAGGCGACCTCATGATCAAAAAGTTTCAACGCATGCTTCAGCTCAAACCTTATTACTGGTTCTTTGTTATTTTCCTTTTAGTCTTGGGCATTCTGGCCCTCCTCGCCCCGCTCTTTCCTTTTGATCCGGTGGCAATGGATATTCCCAACCGCTTGCAGGCGCCTCACTGGGCCCATCCTTTTGGGACTGATGAACTGGGTAGGGATTACTTTAGCCGGATTCTCTACGGGGCCCGGGTCTCTCTCTTGGTCGGCCTAGCCAGCATGGTCATGGCGACCTTGATCGGTAGCTTGATCGGTTTTCTCTCGGCCTATATTGGTGGGACCCTGGACGCGGTCTTGATGCGCTTGATTGACCTGATTTCTTCCGTGCCTTCCCTAGTCCTGACCACGGTCTTGGCCGCCCTCTTGAAGTCGGGGCTCTTGACCATTATCATTATTATTTCTTTCTTTACCTGGATGTCTATTGCCCGCTTGGTCCGGGCGGAGAGCCTATCGCTTAAGGAGCGGGACTATGTCAAGTATGCCCAATTTCTGGGCTTTAAGCCTCTGACCATTATCCGCCGCCATATCCTGCCCCAGGTCTTTCCAACTATTATTGTAGGGGCGACCTCAGTAGTGGCTTCGGCCATTATGATGGAATCAACCCTGTCCTTTTTGGGCCTGGGCATCCAACCCCCGCAGTCATCCTGGGGGTCTCTCTTGCAGAATGCCCAGTCTTACCTGCAGCTGGCTCCTTACATGGCCATCCTGCCGGGACTCTTGATTATCTTAACCATTGTGTCCTTTAATGGTCTGGGCAATTTAATCCGTGATAGTTATGACTTGGAGGAGCGATAATATGGCCAATGAAGCATTAGAAATTCAAGAATTAACCGTCGTGAGCCAGCCCCGCTTTAAGCCTGACCAGGAATTGATCCACCGGGTGTCGACGACCTTTAGCCAGGGTCGGATTACGGGTCTGGTGGGGGAATCAGGGTCCGGTAAGACCATGCTGATGAAGGCTGTCATGCAGCTCCTACCCCAACAGGTGTCCGTGAGTGGAGGGGAGATTCGCTGGCAGGGGCAAGCTTTAGGGCAAGGAGATCCTTTGCCCTTCAGTATGATCTTCCAGGACCCCCTGTCTTCCTTGAATCCCTTGCGGACTGTTGCCTACCATTTGAATGAAGTGATTGAGCGCTTCTATAACTTGGACCAGGCGAGCCGGCAAGATTTGATGTTGGACTATCTGGACAAGGTGGGCATCGCTAATGGACGCCAGGTCCTGGGGCTCTACCCTCATGAACTGTCGGGAGGGATGATTCAGCGGATTATGATCTGCCTAGCCCTACTTAAAAAGCCTCAGATCTTAATTGCTGATGAACCAACGACCGCTCTGGACGTGACCATCCAGGCTCAGATTTTGGATATTCTCAAGCGCTTAAACCAGGAAGAGGGCTTGACCATTATCTTTGTTTCCCATGATCTGGCGGTTATCCGCGAGCTCTGCCACGAGGTCAAGGTCATGTACGACGGGAAAATTGTGGAAGAAGCACCCGTGGCCCATCTCTTCGACCACCCAGCCCATCCCTATACTCAGGAACTGATACGATCGGTTCCTGCTGGTCGCCACAAGGAGCGGCTACACGAGATGCAGCCGGTTCACTTGAGCGAAGCAGACAAGGCCCAGAGCCAACTCCGGATAATTTCCGATGAACACAGAGTCTTAGGAGGTGTTGACACATGGACGAACGCTTAATCGAAGTGAGGGACTTGGACAAGGCCTATCGCCCAAAAACTTTCCTCAGGGCCAAGGGTGAAGCCAAGCTCGCCAACCAGGGGATTAACTTGGACATTTACCAAGGTGAAGTCCTCGGCTTGGTTGGCGAGTCAGGATCAGGCAAGTCGACGCTAGGTCGTTTGTTATTAGGCTTTGAAAGCCCTACGTCTGGTCAGATCCGGTATTTTCCTGACCAGGAGGGGACCCAGGTAGACTTTAAGCCTCAGATCGTCTTCCAAAATAACCTGGCGGCCATGAATCCCCAGCTCTCAGTATTGGATGTGGTAGCCGAGCCTTTGCTCCGGACCCAGTCCAGGGCAGAAGCCCGGGAAGCGGCCAAGGATTATCTGGAGCAAGTGGGGATTCCCGAGGATAAATGGTCCCACCGACCCCGGTCCTTCTCCGGTGGCCAGCTCCAGCGGGTCAATATTGCTCGCGCCCTGGCTGATCAGCCCAACTTTATTGTTTTGGATGAGCCCGTATCGGCCCTGGATGTGTCCGTCCAGGCTTCTATCATCAATCTCTTGATGGACCTCCAGGAAGCTCACCAGCTGACCTATCTCTTCATCACCCACGACCTATCCATCGCCCGGGTTATCTCGGACCGGATCGCCGTGATGAAGGAAGGCCACTTGGTTGAAGTCCAAGCTACCGAAGCCTTATTTGACAATCCCCAAGAGGCCTATACGCGAGACCTGCTTGCGGCCATTCCATCCTTGAAAGTATAGGGTGTGAGAGGATGCGGGAGAAAAGGACCTCTGGAGTAAAAGGACAGAGAAGGCTGCAAGCCTTCGACGTCCTTTTGCGAAGAGGGAGCCCTTTCTGCATCCTCGAACCCGACTATAGGGTGTGAAGGCTGGCGGAACGGATGCTCACCAGCACCATATGGCAAATCAACTAAATAATTTTATTTTACAAAGAGGTTAGGACCTATGTCTTAATCTCTTTTTTTTCTTTTTCTGGTTGACAGGCGTTTGGATCTCGGTTAGACTATTAATCGTAACGATTACGATTTAAAATCATTTAAGAAAGAGGGATTTTGTGAAACGAGAATTATTGACGGTGAGCTTGTTGAGTGTCTTGGCCTTGGGGGCTTGCCAGACGACGGAGGCACCAGCTAAGCAAGCGGCAGTTTCTTCTAATCAGACTGAGCAGGCAGCTAGCCATGATCATTCAGGCCATAGCCATGAGGGGCACAAGCATGGAGAGGATGGCCACGATCATGATCACGAAGGTCACGACCATGCATTCGAAGTGACCAAGGAGACCCTGGTCGGCAAGGAGGGAGAAGACTACCTAGTCGCGCACGGTGACCACTACCATAAAGTTCCTGCCGACAAGCTGACTGAAGAGGAGCGGAAGGACTTTGATGCCTATTTAGCCGCTAACCCCAATCTCAAGGCCGATCATGAGAAGGCGCTCCAGGTCCAAGCGGGTTACTTCGATGATGCGGATGTGGCGGACCGGACCCTGGCAGATTGGCAGGGCGACTGGCAGTCTGTGGCGCCCTATTTAGAAGACGGCACTTTGGACCCTGTTATGGAATTGAAGGCGGTCAAGTCCGAGGGCGAGAAGTCTGCGGAAGACTACAAGGCCTATTACCAGAAGGGCTACCAGACCGACCTCAAGGGGATCAAGATTGAGGGCGACCAGATCACCTTTATTAAGAAGGATGGGTCGACTGCGACGGGAACCTACCGGGCAGAGGGGTCTAAGATCCTCGACTATGAGAAGGGAAACCGGGGCGTACGTCCTTTATTTACCAAAGTCTCCGGGGATGATGACGCGTATAACTATGTCCAATTCTCCGACCACCATGTTGCGCCGAGTGAAGGGGTCAACCACTTCCATATCTTCGTCGGCGATGACTCCCACGAAGCCCTCTTTGAAGAAATGGACAACTGGCCAACCTTCTACCCTAAGGCATGGACCGGCGACCAGATTCTCGAAGATCAGCTCCACCATTAGGAGGGGGTAAAACCAGCTGCGGCTGGTTTTTTCTTTTTTGGGAGGATTGATGAATGGTGGGGAACTAGCGGATGGAGTGTCTGTTAGCAAGTAGCCGATCGTGAATTAGCCAATGGGGCTCTTGTTAGCGAATTGGCATTCACGAACTGGCGAATGGACCTCCTATTAGCAAGTTTGGCACCCAAGAACTTGCTAACCAGCCCCTGGAAGGCAAGTTGCCCAATACCCCCTCAAATCTAATAAGCCTCCTCGTGTGTTAATGAACGGGGAGGCTAATTTTATTAAATTTAGTATCTTTCACAGCTGATCCCCACAATCGATCACTCCTGTTCTCTTTTTTGAGACTTCCGGCCTGGCGAAATATTTGCTATAGTAGCCTCTACAGAAGGGAAAGGTGATTGTATGAAGCGATTTGGGAAATTTTTTCTAGGACTTATAGCGCTCTTGACGCTGGGCGCTTGTGGGAACCAAGAGGAGGCGTTGTCAAAGGACCAGGCGGCTAAGGACAAGGTGCGCGTGGCGGTGGTCGGTTCGAGCGAGAAGGAGATCTGGGACTTTGTCGCAGACAAGGCTAAGGCGGAGGGGATCGATCTGGAAGTGGTGGAATTGACGGACTATAACCAGCCCAACCAGGCCCTGGCCAATGGGGACGTTGAGCTCAATGCCTTCCAGCACTATGCCTTCCTCAAGCAATGGAATGAGGACCACAAGGAGGACTTGACGCCAATTGGGCTGACCTTTATCACGCCCCTCTATATCTTCTCGGACAAGGTGGATGATCTCAAGGATCTTCCGGAAGGCGGCCAGGTCTTGATTCCCCAGGAGACCTCCATCCAGGGTCGGGCGCTCTTAGCCCTACAGACAGCTGGTGTGCTCAAGCTCCGCGATGGTGGGTCAACCCTCTCCCAGGTCAGTGATGTGGTTGAGAATCCCAAGAATATTGAGTTAGTGGAGGTAGAGTCTGCCCAGGCACCACGTCTAGTCAGGGACGTGGACGCGGCGGTGGTGAACGGGTCCTTCGCTGAGGACGCAGGCATGAAGATTGAGGACAATATCTTCACCGATGCCGACCACCTGGATCAAATTCCTAACGACCGCTATAACTTAATCGTAGCCCGCAAGGAAGACCAGGATAACCCTACGCTTCAGAAAATTGTCCAACTCTACCAGTCCCAAGACGTGGCGGACAAGATGAATGAAGTCAGTCCCGGCCAATATTATCCGGTTTGGGGGCAAAAGGTAGACTTCATCCCATAAATTTACATAAGATTTACACGTTTTTAACTCAATATCAATAAAGCTTAGCTATAATGTAATTGTCTGTTGGGAAGCAGACATGCATAAATTTTCCTTTAAAAGCAATCGAAGCATATACTCATTCGGTAGGCTCAATGTCAGAGCCTTGCTTTCACGCTCCCCACAAGCAAGAAGGCAGATTGCGACATGTCGAGACCAGCTATTCAGCTGGTCTTTTTTATTGGTATTTTTGGATTTTTGTGAGTGAATCAGGGTGGATTTGCCTTCAGGGGTTCTGAGAGCAGATAGAAGGTGTAGATTTGCGTTCGATGGGGCTGAGAGTAGATAGAAGGTGTGGATTTGCCTTCAGTAGGCCTGAGAGCAAATAGCGTTTGTGAATTTGCGCTCGGACGTCTTGTATGCAACTATCGAATTTCAATTTGCATTCGGAAACTTTGAGCGCAAATAGGAAGATGCTGACTTGCTCCAAGCATCCAAGTCTAAACGCTCTTGCTCACACCCTCCTAGTTGGGTTCGAGGATGCAGAAAGGGCTCCTCTTCGCAAAAATCTGTCGAATGCCTTCAGCCTTCTCTAGTTTTTTGCTCCAGAAGGTCCCTTTCTCTCGCATCCTCTCACACCTTCCTAGTCGGGTTCGCAAAGGCAGAAAGGGCGTGACTTCAGCAAATGGGAACGATCGGTTTAACCCGATCTTATCCCTTTTGCCTCCAGTCATTCCTTTCTGAACGCCTTTGCTCACACCCTTATGTTTGCGTATTTGTTTTTTTCGTGCCAGACTGGGGACAGAATCCAAATAAAGGAGTGGTAAGTATGTTACAAGGACGAAGTTTTTTACGGGTGAGTGATTTTAGTCAAATAGAATTGCGCAATTTGGTGGATTTTGCTTTGCACCTGAAGGATCTCAAGGCGCGGGGGATTCCTCATCCTTATCTGGAGGGGCAGAACTTGGCCCTGGTTTTCAACAAGGCTTCGACGCGGACGCGGGCGGCTTTTACGGTAGCGGCTAGCGACCTGGGAGCGGATTTGGAGTATTTTTCCGTGGCGGATATGCAGTTGGGGACCAAGGAATCAGTTGCGGATACGGCTCGGGTTCTGGGTCGGGTTTTTGACGGGATTGGTTTTCGCGGGGCGGCTCAGGAAGATGTGGATATCCTGGCTGCTGAAGCGGGGGTGCCGGTCTGGAATGCCTTGACGGACTTGGCCCATCCTATGCAGATGGTGGGCGACTACATGACCCTCAAGGAGGCTTGCGGCGACTTGGCCGGGCTCAAGCTGGTCTATGTGGGGGACGGGCGCAACAATGTAGCCAATTCTCTGCTCTTGGCGGGCCTGATCCTAGGGGTTGAAGTGGTCATCGCCGCCCCCGAATCCCTCCAGCCTAATGCCCAAGTCCGCGAGCTAGCGGACCGCTTATCTGAGACTTACGGGACGCCCTACCAGCTGACAGAAGACCTCCACACTGCTGTTAAAGGAGCGGACGCCATCTATACCGATGTCTGGGTCTCCATGGGGGAAGAAGACCAGCTGGAAGAGCGCATCAACTTACTCCAACCCTACCAAGTCAACGCTCAAGTCATGGCTGAAACAGGCAAGGACACCATCTTCATGCACTGCCTCCCTGCCTACCACAACGGCGAGAGTGAAAAAGGCCGCGCCCTGGTCGCTAAATACGGTGAAGCTGCCTTTGAAGTCACGGACGAGGTCTTCCAATCCGAGGCCGGCTGGCACTTCCAACAAGCTGAAAACCGTCTCCACTCGACCAAGGCTATTCTGGCCGCGACTAATGGGCATTTGTTTGTGCCGGGAGCTTAGGATTAAAGGGAAGAAAAACAAAAAACCAGCTTTCCCAAGCCCCCCTTGCCAGTTTCATCAATCCATGTTACAATAATCATTGTCGAAAGACCTTATGGCGAGGATGGAGATGTGAACCGGGTCAGATCGGGAACGAAGCAGCCCTAAGCATTTTCCATCTTGTGCTGTAAGTTTTTTATTTTGAATATTAAAGGAGCCGGCGCGTTAAATTAGCGGCCGGCTTTTTCTATGCCTGGGATTGGAAGACTGGGTCTGTTTTTAAAATTTTCTAATCATAAGAAAAAAGAGGCCCGATCGTGCTCAGGGCCTCTTTGTCTAGAGATTAATATTCTGATGATATGTTTTTATTGATCTTGTTGATTAATATTATATTTTGGAACTGATATTGTGAGCAAAAGCGAAACGCATGTTCACTATGCTAATTGGCTTAAGATTTGTCTGTCTATCAATGCTCACACGTTAAATGTTCCAAGGGTCGGCTGAGGTCGTCCAGGTCCTGGTAGTAGCTAAGGATTATTCTTCCGTTAAAGACTTTGGGTCAATGCCGAGTGCCTTAGCCATGTCGTCGTTGACCTTAACCACAAGTTTTTCAGATTTTTGAACGGGCATGTCGGCAGGCTTCTTGCCGTTCTTCAGGATGTCGAGAGCCATCTCGCCCGTTTGTTTACCGAGTTCGTAGTAGTCCACGCCGTAAGCGCAGAGGGTGCCTTCTGCACCGGCATCGAAGGCGGCAACTGAAGGAACTTTTTCTTCTTTGAGGACTTGGCCGATAGTTTGGATGGTGTTGGCGACGGTGTTGTCGGTAGGCAGGTAGATGCCGTCGACTTTCTTGGCCAGGGCCTTGGTGGCTTGTTGGATTTCGTTGGTAGTGGTAACGGTCATGCTTTCCACCTTGAGCCCCTTGGATTCGATATAGTCCTTGGCTTCCTTGTACTGCATCTCGGAGTTGACCTCGCTAGAGTTGTAGAGGATGCCGACCGTTTTGATGGAAGGGTCGGCCTTGAGCAGGAGGTCCACTACCTTGTCCGTTGGTGCGCCGTCACTGGTTCCGGTCATATTCGCTCCAGGTTTTTCGGCAGTGTCGACGAGTTTGGCACTGACGGGATCAGTAACTGCGGTGAAAAGTTGGGGCGTCTTCTTGTCGGTGTTCAGCATGGCTTGGGCCGCTGGGGTGGCGATGGAGAGGATGAGGTCGTTTTTACCTGCTAGTTGCTGGGTGATACTCTGCAGGTTGGACTGGTCACCCTGGGCATTTTGGTAGTTGAGGGTTAAATTTTTCCCTTCTTCATATCCGGCTTCCTTGAGGGCGTCCGTGAAGCCTTCCCGGGCCCGGTCCAGTGATTCGTGTTCCATAAATTGGAGGACACCGACTGAGGCTTCTGCTTCTTTTGTGTCGCCAGCTGCTTGCCCGCAAGCCCCTAATGTGAGCGCCAGGGCACCGAGACCTAATACTTTAGCTAATTGTTTGATTTTCATGATGAGATCCTCCTTATATTTTATCCTGTGGTCGACAAGTGACTAAACTTTCTTCCTTACAATAGAAAAAACCGCCTAAGATACTCTAAGGCGGCGGTAAAGCAAAAATATAGGCTCGGCCTCTTAGAATATCCAATCTATTCTATGGGGCCTAAGCATGGTAAAAATCTCTAGCCTCATAGATACAAACGCTTGGTCCGTGTTTGTACCCATGACTTGCATAGCTACAAACACTATCTAAAGAAGCTAAAGAAGAAAGTATTCGATTGAGCTGAGCATGTGCCCAGGCAGTGAGTAGATTCCATTTTTAGCATGAGTCCATGCTCCTTTCTCAAGTGATAATCCTATCATAGGACAAAAGTAAGAAAAAGTCAACCGTATTCTTACGGAATTTTAATTTAATGTGGGGGAAATGATCTTATGGAGCTAGTGAACAGCTTGCCTCAGAAATAGCCCCCTCGTTTGCGAGTTGGGCTGGGTCAGCTTTCGAAAGATGGCTTAGTTTGCGCCTGGGACTGGAGTAACCTTCAAAGGGCGGTCTAATTTGTGAGTAGGGTCGCGCCAACTTTCGAAAAGCTCCTTAGTTTGCGAGTAGGGCTGCCTCGACTTTCAAACGTCTCCTTTATTTGTGAGTGGAACCGTTCGCCCATTCATCTCAGCGTATATTTTGTTAAAGAAAGTCTAAGATGCCCGTCTTCTTCTAGTATTTTATTTATTTTAGAAATAGAATATAGGTAAACTAAACGCGAGATGTCATTCGCTTGGGCGTGGCTTTTGCATGTAAAGATAAGGAATGAGTATGATGGATTTTATTAGAGGGCACAAGCGCGTGCTTCAGATCTTTTTTTATGGCTTGATTTTTGTCCTTTTGGGCTATTTCATCCGCCACGAGCTCCAGGGGATTGACTGGCAACTTTTCCGCCAGTCCTTGGGGGAGAAGACCATTTGGATTCAACTGGCCCTCCTCCTGACGGGGCTCTTAGGTTTCTCAGTCAATGGGCTCTATGATTTGAATGCCACCCGGGATTATCCCTTGACGGCACCGGCCTTGGATATCCTTAAGATCGGTTGGATCAGTCAGGCTTTTAATGAATTCATTGATTTTGGCGGGCTGACAGGGGGGACCTTGCGGGCGAATTTCTATAAGAAGGCAGGACTGCCAGCGGAATCGGCCCTCCAATTGTCTGTGATGAATTGGGCGGCGAGTTTTCTAGGTTTGGTCTTTTTGATTTTTCTTGCCTTACCCCTAGCTTGGGGGAGGAATTTGGGCTGGCCCTTGGTCCTAGCCCTGATCTTCACCCTCTACCTGCCGGCCTTTCTTCTGGCTGACCGCCTGCCTTGGGTTCGGGGGCTCTTTGACCGTTTCCAGCTCCAACAGATTTCTTGGCGCAAAAAATGGGGCTATGTGGGCGTCTCCATCCTGGACTGGTCGGCTGCCCTGGCTTATTTCCTCTTTGTGATGGCGATTTTTAACCCGAATTTTGCCTGGACGGATGGTTTGTTGATTTATGTCTTCAGCATTGTGGTGGGCCTCTTCAGTTTCGTTCCAGGTGGGGTGGGGGCCTTTGATGTGACGGTCCTCCTGCTCATGCAGAAGGCGGGCTATGAGACGGCCAATGTCTTAGCTGCTCTGGTCGTTCTCAGGGTCTGCTACTATATTATTCCTTGGGTCCTGGCCTCGACCTATGTCTTTGGTCGCTGGTATCGGGAGAAGACCGAGGACTTCCACCTAACTTTCTGGTCGGATGTTCTGGTCAAAAGTCTGGCAATCATCATGTTTATCGGAGGGGCCCTCTTGGTATCAACTGCTTTGGCGCCGGAACTCTTTGATCGTGTTCGCTTCCTCAACCACTTGGTGCCGCGCCTTTTTGAACAAGTATCGGCCTTTATTACCCTGATTGTCGGGATTGTGACCCTGTTGCTTTCGCTCGGGATCAATGCCCGGGTTCGTCGGGTCTACCAAGCTGCTATGGTCCTCCTGCCCCTAGGAGCTGTCCTTTGCTTGCTCCGTGGATTCTCTTATCGGGAAGCCCTCCTTGTTTTGGTGGTCTGGATCTTGCTCTATGCCAACCGCAGGCAATTTATCCGGGCCAGTGTGCCTTTAACCCAACGTAATATTATTGGGTCGAGTCTCTTGACCCTGTTCGTTCTTGGGGTAACCAGTGTGGCCGTGGCCTGGCACATCCTCCGCCTCAAAGGAGAATTGGTGATTACCATCAACCTGGTCCACCTCATGTTGAGTGTCCTTATCGTTGTGGGGCTGGCTCTGCTCCTTCTCTTTAGCCAGTCCAAAAAACTTCGCTTCCAAAGACCACAGCCAGAAGAGGTTGACGCCTACTTGGCCTTGGTTGATCAGTATGGCGGGACAGAATATAGCCACTTGGTCCGGCTCTGTGATAAAGAGATTTTCTTTGGACCAGACCGAGAGGCCGCTTTACTCTATCGATCGGTTGGGCGGAACATGTTGGTGCTCGGTGACCCGGTTGGCCAAGCAGAGGCCTTTGATGGCTTGTTCCAAGCCTTTGCCGCCTATGCCCATGATTCAGGGATGCAGCTCGCTTATTATGAGGTCAGTCCGCGTTACCTGGATAATTTTTGTAATATGGGTTACCTGACGGTTAAGATCGGCGAAGCGGCCATTATTCCCCTGGCAGATTTCACTTTTGAGGGCAAAAAGAACCGCAACCGCCGGCAGATCCGCAATGCCATGGAGAAGGCTGGGCTACGTTTTGAGGTCTTAAGTCCACCCCATGCACCGGCGACCTTGGCTGAATTAAAGGGGATTTCGGATGCTTGGTTGGAAGGTCGGAGTGAGATGGCCTATTCCTTGGGGGCCTTCCAGGAAGACTACCTGCAGACGAGTCCCATCTTCGTTTTGCGTTCGGATGAGCGGATCGAAGCCTTTGCTAATCTCATGCCTATCAGTTCTGAGAGCGTATCAATTGATTTAATGCGCTTCAGGGGGGATACTGTAGATAATGTGATGCAGATGCTCTTGCTACAGATTCTATCCTGGGCTAAGGAGGAAGGCTACAAGACTTTTGACCTGGGGATGGCCCCGCTGGCTAATGTCGGCGACCAGACCTATTCCCGTTCACGCGACCGGGTGATCCGCCTGGTCTATGAGTACGGTAACCGGGTCTATGGCTTCAAGGGCTTGCGTGCCTATAAGGATAAGTTCCGCCCCCACTGGGAGAACCGCTACCTGATCTATGCCGAAGCTTCTGCCCTGCCTCAGATACTCCTAGGCCTCTATGAAGCGGTCAACCATAGTTATAAGAAGAAGGAGAAATAACCATGCATACCCTCTATATCAAACAACGTATCTTCAAAATTACGGATAATTATCCCATCAAAGATGATCAAGGAAAGGTCTGCTACCAAGTCGACCAGGACTTCAAGCTGATTGGCGATAAGATTCATGTGACTGATCCGAATGGGGAGGAGGTTTTCACTGTCAAGCGCAAGCTAATCCGCCCCTTCCCAACTTACAGTGTGGCATTTGCGGATGGCCAGTCGCTCAAGGTGAGAAGTCAGCTCTCCCTCATGCGTCGCAAGGTTAAGGTAAGTTCCGATGACTTCGAGTTGAAGGTCCGCGGCAACCTGATCGACCACAAGTTCACGGTGAGTGAAAGCGGGGAAGAGATTGGGACCATCCGTAAGAAACTGCTCAGCATTGGGGATAGTTTCGAAATTCAAGTTAAGGATCCGAACTACGAACAAGTCCTTGTTGCCATCACCATCGCCATCGACAACCTGATGGACCGTGAAGACGACGAGGAAGATGACGAATAGGCTTTTTTTGACCCCGCTAGCCGGAAATAAGGGCTGGTGGGGTTTTAGTATAGTCTTTATTTTGATAGTGGAGACTGGAAAAGTGGCAACTTTCAAATGAGGGCCAAGTTTGTGGGTTGGGTCGTGTCAACTTTCATATGGGAGCTTGGTTTGTGGGTTGGACCAGGCCAACTCTCAATTGGAGGAGCTGACGCCTTGCCAGACAAGTTGTCAGACCCGCGTTCATCCTAAATTAGCAATCCATTCCTGATATCCCTTTGCTTTCCCTGCAAATTTCGCTAAGATAAGGATAAGATCTTTTGAGGAGGAGCTATATGACGACAACTACTTGGAAACGGGCTTTGGTTTTGATCCTGGGGATTGCCATCAATGCTTTGGGAATTGTGCTGATCACCAAGGCCAATTTGGGGACAACGGCTGTTTCCAGCCTGCCCCTGGTGCTGAGTTTAGCCACGCCGCTGAGCTTGGGGACCTTGCTCTTTATCTTCAACTCGGTCTATATTATCGGGCAAATGGTTCTTTACCGGCGGGATTTCCAGGCCTGGCAGTGGCTGCAATTGGGGGTAAACCTCATTCTCAGTCTGGTGACGGACTGGTCGGCGGCGGCCTTGGACTGGCTCCAACCGGCTCATCTCTGGTCCCAAGTCCTCTGCCTCATCATCGGCTGTGCCGTCTTAGCTTTCGGCATTGCTTTGGAAGTAGCGGCGGACTGGCTCTATGTCTCTGCTGAGGGGATTGTCCAGGCTATTTCGACCTGCTTTGCTTGGCCGTTTGGTCGGGTGAAGATTGCCTTCGATGGGACGATTACTGGCTTGGCCGTGGTCTTCTCCTTCCTCTTGCTCGGGGGCTTGGAGGGAGTCGGCTGGGGGACCTTGCTTTCCGCCTTCTTGATCGGTCGTTTCGTGGCTCTTTACCAGAAAAATTTGCCTGTCCTCGGCCAGGTAGCCGCATGGAAAGAACGTGATCGTATTTAACGAACACTACTCATCAAGAAGGGGTATCAGCGGTCCTATAGTATTTGTGGCCAAGTTGTGCTAGTATATTCACATAGAAATAGTGCTTATTTTTAATAAGTTAAAGGAGCGATTCAGATGACTAAGGCAAACCCAAGTGAAAAATATACTGGTTTTAACACCAAACAAGTCCATGCAGGCCATAATCTCGATGAGACGGGGGCACGGGCGGTACCGATCTACCAAACCACTTCCTATGTCTTCGAAGATGCGGAACAGGCGGCAAACCGTTTTGCCCTAACGGATGCGGGAGGCATCTATTCCCGTATTACCAACCCAACTGTCGGCGTCCTGGAGGCCCGTGTAGCTGCCCTTGAGAATGGGACGTCCGGAATTGCGGTAGCTTCTGGATCTGCGGCGATTACTTATGCTATCCTCAATATTGCCAAGACGGGAGATAATATTATCTCTGCTACCAGTCTATATGGGGGGACCTTCAACTTATTCAGCGTGACCCTGCCTGACTTAGGGATTGAGACGCGCTTCGTCAATGATATTGAAGATTTCGACGCTGTTGAAAAATTGATTGATGATAAGACTCGGGCGATTTACTTAGAAACGATCGGTAATCCAAAGACCAACTTGATTGATATCGACAAGGTTAGTGAATTTGCCCATAAACATGGCCTGCCAGTGATTGTGGATAATACCTTCGCGACGCCATACCTCTACCGGCCTTTAGACCATGGGGCAGATGTTGTTGTCCACTCAGCAACTAAATTCTTGGGTGGTCACGGGACAACCTTAGCTGGGATTGTAGTGGAAAACGGCCAGTTCGATTGGAAGAACAATGACCGCTTCCCTGGCTTCTCCGAACCTGATACGCACTATAATGGCTTGGTCTTTGGCGACCTGGCACCAGCAGCCTTTACGACCAAGATTCGCGCCCAAGTTCTCCGCGATACCGGAGCCTGCCTGAGTGCCCAAGATGGCTTCTTGATTATCAATGGGGTTGAAACCCTGTCCCTGCGTGTGGAACGCCATGTGGCCAATGCGGAAAAGATTGCCAAGCACTTGGAAGACCATCCGAAAGTTGACTGGGTTGCTTATCCTGGTTTGGAAAGCTCGCCTTACCATGAACTCGCTGAGCGCGACTTCCCGAACGGGGTAGGTTCCATCTTCTCCTTTGGGGTAAAAGGTGGCAAGGAAGCTGGTATCCGCTTCGTGGATGCCCTCGAAATCTTCTCCAACCTAGCCAATGTGGCCGATGTCCGGTCATTGGTTGTCCACCCGGCTTCAACCACCCACGCCCAATTGTCCGATGCAGAATTGGAAGAAGCTGGCGTCGGTCAAGACCTGATCCGTCTTTCAATTGGAATCGAAGATGTGGATGACCTGATTGCGGATCTCGACCAAGCACTCGAACAAGTTTAGATAGATTAAGGATTGAAGAGCGGCAAGCCCGCTCTTTTTTTATTATTTTTCTATTTATTATAGTTTTTGTTTATTAGGATGAGCAGATATTCGTTTGAAACTTGGCAGCTTTTCTGAGCAAATGGGGGGCGACGAGGCTCAGAATTTGTTATGATAGCTTTAGTAACTTAGTGTTTAATGAAGAAGGAGTGGTTCTTGTGGCAGATTTTGATTTATTAGTTCTCGGTGGCGGCAGCGGCGGTATTGCGACAGCCAACCGGGCGGCGGAGCATGGCGCCAAGGTGGGCCTGATTGAAGCCAAACATCTCGGGGGAACCTGTGTCAATATTGGTTGTGTGCCGAAGAAGATATCTTGGTATGCCTCCCGTGTCCGTGATGCCATTGAAACTTACGGTCCCGGCTACGGCTTCAGCGTGGAAGGGGTCGACTTTGACTATCAGACCTTTAAGAAGTCGCGGGACGCCTATATCGACCGGTCCCGCCAGTCCTATACCCGGCAATTTGAGAAAAACCAAATCACGGTGATTGAAGGTTATGGTCGTTTCGTCGATGCCCAGACCCTGGAAGTTGACGGCCAGACCTATAGTGCGGACAAGATTGTGATTGCTACTGGGGGACGACCTAAAGTTCCGAATGTGGAAGGGCGCGAGCTCCTGTCGACTTCAGACGATTTCTTCGCCTGGGAGAGCCTGCCTGAATCGGTGGTAATTGTCGGCGCTGGCTATATCGGCGTCGAAATTGCGGGCGTTTTGAACGGACTCGGCGTCAAGGTCGATGTTTTCGAATTCCAAGACCAACCCCTGGCAGGCTTCGACCAAATGTTAGTGGATACCGTCTTGGAATCCTTTGAAGACCAAGGTATCGCCTTCCATGGTGGGCAAGCTTTGGAGAAATTTGCGGAAGAAGAAGGCCAGATCGCCTGCTATGCCGATGGGGAGAAAGTCGCCAGTGCAGACAAGGTGCTGATGGCTATCGGACGGGCGGTCAATACTGATGACTTGAATCTTGAAGCGGTTGGTGTTGAGACCGACGAGAAGACGGGAGCGATTTTGGTGGATGACAACCATCAAACATCTGTTGCCAACATCTATGCAGTGGGCGACAACATCAACAAGGTCAACCTCACCCCCGTGGCCATCCGTGCCGGCCGCCAAGTCGCTGAATACCTCTATAATGGAGCAGCATCCGGCGCTATCAATTATGACAATGTCCCAACCGTTGTCTTCAGCCATCCCGCTCTAGGGTCAATCGGCCTGAGCGAAGCTGACGCTATCCAAAAATACGGTGAAGACGCCATCAAGGTCTACACCAGCAACTTCTACTCTATGTACACTTCTGCTGCCGGTGAGCGTGAAGCCTGCCACTACAAGGTAGTCTGCGCCGGCCCAGAAGAAAAAGTTGTCGGCCTCCACGGGACCGGCGAAGGCATGGATGAAATCCTCCAAGGCTTCGGCGTCGCCATCCAAATGGGCGCCACTAAAGCCGACCTGGACAGCGTCGTTGCCATCCACCCAACCAGCGCTGAAGAATTTGTTACCCTGCGCTAATTCAAATACTGGAATATCTGACAGATGGATCCCGAGCCTCACGCTCGGGGTCTTTTTTTGTGGGGGTGGTGGTAGTCCAGCCCACAAATTGGGGCATGAACTAGCGAATGGTGCTTTGCTTAGCAAGTAGGGTCGTACTAACTAGCGAACAAGGACACCGTTAGCAAGTAGGATCGTATCAACTAGCGAATGGTGCTTTGATTAGCGAGTAGGCACTCGTGAACTTGCGAATAGTACTCTGATTAGCAAATAGGATCGAGCAAACTAGCGAATGATGCTTCGATTAGCAAGTAGGCTCGCATCACCTATCTAATGAGACCTTCATAGCATGTGCAGCAAAAATTATAAATAAGAAGGCCTATAAAAATATGTAGAGTCTCCAAAAACTTTGAAGTGTAAGAATTTCTTATTTATACTAAGTACTAATTTTCTTTATAACTTAGTTTATTTAGAATTGTATGGATTGAGAAACTCTCTTGGATTTTTTCCTTTTATATAGATAAAATTATGCTGAAGAATTTCTTCAATTTTATGATAACCCACCTCTTTACAGGCAAAACAATAAATCGCAAAAGCATTAAGTGTACAGCTTGGGAAAAGAAGAGCATAGTCATTAATAAGTTCAATAATAGCTTCATCTTTTGAAATTTTCCGACCACAAGAGCATATCATATAATAATGAAAAATCTGAACCTGATCACCGCAGCCCTTGCAATGAAAGCCTGGATTGAACTTATTTAACGCTATTTCTTCTTTTAAACAAGATTGACTTTGAATTTCTTCTAATAATCGGCAAAGAGAATTTATTTCTGGGTTGAACTTTTCTTGGCTCAAGGATTGAAAAAAATCCTTAGCCTGGTGGGGGAGCAGCACATTCTTAGTTACCGAATCATCCAAATCAGGATAGTTATAAGGGTTGGCAAAATATATTTTGGCCTCTAGATTTATTGAGAATTGATGCTCTGCTAATAAATTTTCCAAGAAGAGCTGTGATTTGAGTAACTGTTGGCAAATATCGCGCTCTCCAGGGTAGTTGTTAAAGCTCCAGCGGCGGTCTTGGCAGCTGACTTTGGCGCGATAATTTTTCACTTCGATTAAACAAAGACTTGAAGGAAATATCAGGAGAGAATCGATCTCAATATAAGCATCCTGATACTGCCAGTTGCGATAATGGGCGAGGGGGTGAACATCTATTTGCTCCAGCATGTGGTCGAAAGCTAATTCTCCCTCAAAACCTCGTTCGAAATGGTCCAGTTTTTTGTGGCCTTCAGGTGTTAGTTGTTGATACTTCTTTAAAGTACGAAAATACTGTAGCGTCAAGGATTCTTTTCTAGTCATTTTTATCCCTCCTATTAGATATATACACGAAAAATCTTGAAATTCACGAATAAATATTTTCTTTTAAAAAATAAACTGTGTTTAATTCGATGAAGAATTTAGGAGAAAATTCAAATAAAATAGATTTATTTATAAGATGTCTTACTAGAAGTCGATAGTTTAGTGTCAACTTGAATATTAATAGGGAAAATCAGTCTCTATTTTAAGTTGGCATTGCATCAACTAGCTAATAGCTACCTTGTTAGCAAGTAGGTTCGTACTGAATAGCGAACAAGGACACCGTTAGCAAATAGGCTCACATCAACTAGCGAATGCTGCTTCGATTAGCAAGTAAGATTGGGCCGACTAGCGAATGGAGGCTTGATTAGCAAGTAGACTCGTGTTAATTAGCGAATGGCGCTTCCATTAGCAAGTTGCTCATCTGTTCTTGTCTCCATTCCCATATTCACCTATCCCCAATTCATCTTGAACTCCCATATTTTATAAATTTCAATCAAGATCTTATTCAAATTCACCTCTCCCCCAAAAAGCCATTTCTGTATTTTCTGACCAAGCGAAGCGAGTTTTTTCAAAGAATTGTTTTCCGCTCTTCCCAGACTGTGGGGCTTTGGCGGTCTTTGTTAGGAGAACAATCTGTAAAACACAAGATATTGTACGAGATTAATGTTGAAAATCTATATGTAGTCGGTTATGATAGTTAGTGAGCTCAAGATATGGGGGAGTTAAGTCAGTTGAACCCCCTATATCTTGTGTCTAATCGATAAAGGATACACAAGTTAGAAAGAGGGATTGGGATGTTTAATGAGCAAACAACGCCAGAAATAAAGATCCAAAATATTAATTTGGAGGATTTGATGGTTGAAAAACGGGATGGGCACAAGGCTCATTTCCGGCCTTCAGCGGTTAAGCATTCGCTCGCCAAAGCCCTGGATGTGAAGGATGAGGAAGTGCTGGATAAGCTTTTCCAAGCGACCTTGGCAGAGATTTTCCAGGGGGATGCGGAGTCCCTCCAGTCTGCGGGGATTGCCCAAGCGGTGGTCTCGACTTTAGAAGACTTCGGCTATACAGAAGCCAGCCAGCGCTACCAGGTCTTCCGCCACAATAAGATGCAGCATAATGACAAGCAGTATGATGTGTCGACCAAGCTCCAAGAATTTGCGGCAGGGGACAAGTTAGTCCTCAATGAGAATGCCAACAAGGACTCCCGGGTCTTCAATACGACCCGCGACTTGACGGCGGGGGTTTCGGCTAAGGCGATTGGGCTTTCCATGATGCCTAAGGAAGTGGCCAATGCCCACTTGAAGGGGGATATCCACTTCCATGACCTGGATTACTCGCCTTATTCACCCATGACTAACTGCTGCTTGATCGACTTCCAAGAGATGTTGTCCAATGGCTTCCACATCGGGAATGCCGAGGTCGAGTCACCCAAGTCGATCAACACGGCCTGCGCCCAGATCGCCCAAATTATTGCCAATGTGGCGTCTTCCCAGTACGGCGGCTGTTCAGCAGACCGGATCGATGAGGTCCTGGCCCCTTATGCCAAGCTGAACTTTGATAAGCATCTGAAGACGGCTAAAGAGTGGATCGAGGGTGAGAACCGTCAGCGCGAATTTGCCTACGCCCGGACCAAGAAGGATATTTACGATGCCATGCAGAGTCTGGAGTATGAGATCAACACCTTGTATTCTTCCAATGGCCAGACTCCTTTTACCACCCTCGGCTTCGGCTTGGGGACGGACTGGTTTGCCCGTGAGATCCAGCTGGCCATCCTGAATGTTCGGATCCAAGGGCTGGGCCGGGAAAAACGGACCGCTATTTTCCCTAAACTCGTCTTCACCATCCGTCGCGGAACTAACTTGGACCAGGGCGATCCCAACTATGATATCAAGCAAAAAGCTATCGAATGTGCCACCAAACGGATGTACCCGGATGTCCTCATGTACGACAAGATTGTCGAATTAACAGGGTCCTTCAAGGCACCAATGGGTTGCCGGTCCTTCCTCCAAGGTTGGAAGGATGAACAGGGACGCGAGGTCAACAGCGGCCGGATGAACCTGGGCGTTGTGACCCTGAACATTCCGCGAATTGCCCTAGAATCTGACCACAGCAAGGACCAGTTCTGGCAAATCTTTGATGAACGCTTAGAAGTCTTGAGAAAGGCTCTTCTCTACCGAGTGGAGCGGACCAAGGAAGCCAAACCTGAGAATGCGCCCATCCTCTACCAATACGGAGCTTTCGGCAAGCGGCTCAATGAAGAAGATGATGTCGATGAGCTCTTCAAGAACCGCCGGGCAACGGTATCCATGGGTTATATCGGGCTCTACGAAGCTGCCACTTATTTCTATGGCCCAGACTGGGAGCACAATGCGGAAGCCAAGGCCTTTACCTTGGAAATTGTCAAACATATGAAGGAAGTGGCGGACCAATGGGGGGATGACTACGGCTATCACTTCAGTATCTATTCCACCCCAAGTGAGAGTCTGACGGACCGCTTCTGCCGCCTGGACCAAGAAAAATTTGGCCAGGTTACGGACATTACGGACAAAGACTATTACACCAACAGCTTCCACTACGATGTCCGTAAGAACCCGACACCATTTGAGAAGCTAGACTTTGAAAAAGACTATCCAAAATATTGCAGCGGGGGCTTCATCCACTACTGTGAATACCCCAACATGCGGCAAAATCCTAAGGCCCTAGAAGCTGTTTGGGACTTCGCCTATGACCGGGTGGGCTACTTAGGAACCAATACGCCGATCGACCACTGCTATGCCTGCGACTTCAGCGGCGACTTCAAGCCAACCGAGCGTGGCTTCGAATGCCCACAGTGCGGCAACAACGACCCTGACAGCTGTGATGTGGTGAAGCGGACCTGCGGCTATCTGGGCAACCCTAATATCCGTCCCATGGCAAAAGGCCGCCACAAGGAAATTAGCGCCCGGGTTAAGCATATGTCAGCAGACAATGCCTTGGTCAAGGATTCTAAAGCAGACACCATCGACCTCTTGAACCAGGATGCCCAAAGAAAGGCTGATGGCTAATGCGCAACCCCAAGCCCAAAGAGTGGACAGCAGAGAAATTCAGCAAGGGTAAGATTGCCGACTACAAGCCTTTTAACTTCGTGGATGGGGATGGCGTCCGCTGTTCCATCTATGTGAGTGGCTGCCCCTTCGCCTGCAAGGGCTGTTACAATAAGATTGTGCAAAATTTCAACTATGGGGTAGACTATACCGATGAGCTGGAAGAGCGGATCCTCAACGACTTGGCCCAACCCTATGTCCAAGGCCTGACCTTGCTAGGGGGCGAGCCCTTCCTCAATACCCAGGTTCTCAACCGCCTGGTCGCCAAGGTGCGCGAGCGCTTCGGGGACAGCAAGGATATCTGGTCTTGGAGCGGTTACTATTGGGAGGAATTGCTCCAGGAGACGGACGATAAACTCTGGCTCCTCAACCATATCGATGTGCTTGTTGATGGCCGCTTCGAACTCGACAAGCTCGACTTGAACTTGCGCTTTCGCGGCAGCTCCAACCAGCGCATTATCGATGTGAAGAAGTCCCTGGCCCAGGGGGAGATGGTCCTCTGGCTGGACGGCAAGTATGATGATATTTAATGACAAAGCAGCTGACGATCCTATTTTGAGGAAAGTCATCTGCTTTTTGCTTTATATGAAATATAAGGAACCAGGCCAAAGTGGAGTAATGCTCAATATCACTATATATCTTATAATAGAAGCTTTAAATGAGTTTCTGATTTTGTATGACTTCGACTTCACTCGGGCCAAGCGGGGAAAGTTTTGTTATAATACATAGGACAGTGGGAGGGACTTGACTCCCCAAACGAGTACAATAAAGGAGCGTTATTTATGTCTTATCAGGCTTTATACCGGGTCTGGCGGCCCCAGCGCTTTGCGGATATTGTGGGACAGGTGGCCGTTTCCCGCACCTTGCGCAATGCCATCCGCGAGGGGAAGACCAGCCACGCCTATCTCTTTACAGGGCCCCGGGGGACGGGGAAAACGTCCGCGGCGAAAATTTTTGCGAAGGCCATTAACTGCCCCAACCAGACCGATGGGGAACCCTGCAATGAATGCGCCATCTGCCAGGCCATTACCGAGGGGACCCTGGCCGATGTGATTGAAATCGACGCGGCTTCTAATAATGGGGTGGAGGAGATCCGCGACATCCGCGATAAGGTCCGCTATACGCCTACTGAAGCCCAGTACAAGGTCTATATTATCGATGAGGTCCACATGCTGTCGACGGGGGCCTTCAATGCCCTGCTCAAGACCTTGGAGGAGCCGCCCGCTCATGTGGTCTTCATCCTGGCCACGACGGAACCCCATAAGATTCCTGCGACGATTATCTCCCGGACCCAGCGCTTCGACTTTCGCCGGATTCGCAATGCGGATATCGAAGAGCGCCTGGCCTACATCCTCAAAAGCAATGACCAGGACTATGAGGAAGACAGTTTGAAGATTATTGCCCGGGCGGCCAATGGGGGGATGCGGGACGCCCTCTCCCTCTTGGACCAGAGCCTGTCTTTTGCGGAAGGCAGTCTGGATGCAGAGACGGCCCGCCTGGTGACGGGAACCCTGAGCGAGGACCAGATGTTGGCCTACAGCCGGGCCCTGCTCAAGCAAGATGCTCGGCAAGCCTTGGATACCCTCCACCAGATCTTGAACCAGGGCCAGGAAGCCAACCGTTTCGTTGAAGAAATGCTGGCCTTTATCCGCGACCTGCTCATGGCTAAGGAATTGGGCGGGCAAGAATCTGAACTGACCCGCCACTTCTCCCAGGCCTTCTTTGACTTGGCTAAGGACTTCCCTGACCAGGCCCTCTATCTGATGATGGACCACTTCCAGGAAGCCCAGTCGGAACTCCGCTTCACCAGCCAGCCCGAGATCTACCTGGAAGTCCTCTCGATTCGTTTGAGTCAGAGCCTCAACCAGGCGTCAGCACCCCAAGAAGCTGCTGAGAATGCACCGCTATCCCAGGTCGCCCAGGACCACTTGGACGCTCTCACCGCCCAAGTGAAATCCCTTCAAGACCAGGTCGCTCAAGGGACGCCGGCAGGTCCAGTCAAGGGGCAAGCCAAGCCGACTGCCAAGCGCCAGGCCACAGGTTCGGTCAACTATAAACCCAATTATGGGCTGATTTATAAGACCCTGTCCGAGGCCACCAATACCGACCGCCACAAGATCGAAAGTATCTGGCCGGACTTGGTGGAGTCCCTGCCCAATATCCAGCAGGCCCTGCTCAAGCAGACCTATCCTGCCGCTGCCTCCCCTGAGTATTTTGTTCTACGTTTCGACTATGCCATCCTCTGCCAGAAAGTCGCTGATGACCAAGCCATCAAGGACACGGTGGCTAAACGCCTCCAGGAAGGGGTAGGGCATCCCGGTAAGATGCTCATCCTGACGAGCGAGCAGTGGAATGAAGCCCGGCAGAACTATGTCACCGCCCACAAGGCAGGGAAATTGGACGAACTCCTGGGCGATCAGGCGCCAACTGAGACCCAGCAAGACGCGCCTTCTGAGGAAAAGCCAGCTGATAGTGACCAGACGCTCTTGGAAGGGGTCCAGGCTAAGGAAGACAATCCGCTGGCAGAAGAAGCAATCAAGCTTTTCGGAGCAGATAATGTGACGGTAGTGGATGATTAAGACCGAGAGCTTATCTTTTTCTCGTCGACTGCTGCCAAGGCTTTTTTATTAAAAGTTCAGCAAAGCATTTTACCCTTCAGGCATTTTCCCTTATAATAGGAGAGAAACGTTCTCTATAGGGAACGCTAAGCGATACAGTGGACTGGCTATGACCAAGAGAAGCTCAATTAAACACAAAGGAGATTTAAAATGGCCAACAATATGATGAATATGCAAAAGATGATGAAGCAGGCACAGAAGATGCAAGCGCAGATGGAGGCTTCGCAAAAGGAGCTCGCAGCAACGACTTTTACTGGAACCGAACCGTCTGGCATGATTAAGGTGACGGTGACAGGAGACAAGAAGGTTGAAAAGATTGAGCTCAAGCCGGATGTGGTGGATCCGGATGATATCGATATGCTCCAAGACCTCTTACTGGAAGCAACGAATGATGCCTTGAGCCAAGTGGATGCTGCCCAAGAGAAATCTTTCGGTGGGATCAGCAAGGGCTTGTCTGGTTTAGGATTTTAACAATTTGTATTGGTGAGCATACGTTGCGCTTTTGAATTTGGTCCTTGAAGAGCCATGGCACCGGCTCGAGCCTCGGTCTCTCGCCTAGCAAGAGTCAAACGGCTCGTACGGCTAAAGCCTACGATCCGTAATTCCCTTTGCTTGCTTTTTCATGGCTAAGGACCAACTTCAACGCTTCACTCCTGCTCAAAAGTAATTGGTATAGTTTTTGGTTACTAATTACCACCATTAAAAATTAAGGAATGGTTTTAAGTTAAGAAGCACGTATGCATGGGGCCTGGCCGAGCTTTGCTGGGCCTCTTCTTTATGCCTAATGATTTAAGGAGGATGAGATGCAGTATCCAGAACCTATTGCTAAGTTGATTGATAGCTTCCAGAAATTGCCGGGGATTGGGGCGAAGACGGCGGCGCGCTTGGCTTTTTTTGTTTTAGATATGCCGGAAGCGGATGTGGTGGACTTTGCTAAGGCCTTGGTCGATGTGAAGCGCAATTTAGTCTACTGCAGCGTTTGCGGGAATATTACGGAAGAAGATCCCTGTGTGCTCTGTGCTGATCAGACCCGGGACCGGTCCCAGGTCATGGTGGTGGAACAGGCCCGGGATGTCATGTCGATGGAGAGGATGCAGGAGTACCGAGGCCTCTACCATGTCCTCCACGGCGTCTTGTCCCCCATGGAAGGGACAGGACCGGAAGACTTGAATATTACGAGTTTACTGACCCGGCTCCAGGATGAGACTATCCAGGAAGTGATTATTGCGACCAATGCCACGGCTGAGGGTGAGGCGACGGCGACTTACTTGTCCCGCTTGATCCAGCCGGCAGGGATTAAGGTGAGTCGGATTGCTTATGGTCTGTCTGTGGGGTCAGATATTGAGTATGTTGACGAGATGACCCTCCTCCGTGCCTTGGAGGGGCGGCGGACCATGAACCAAGGGAAGGAGCAAGACTGATGCCAGGACGTTTTATCACAGTGGAAGGCCCAGATGGTTCAGGCAAAACGACCCTGATCCAAGGCCTGCTTGCCCGCTTGGAAGCTCACTTGCTTCCTGACTTGCTTGCTACTCGTGAACCAGGGGGCGAGCCCCTAGCAGAAAAAATCCGCGACCTTATCTTGGATCCTGCCCATACGGACCTAGATGCCCGGGCGGAGGCTTTGCTCTATGCAGCGAGCCGTCGCCAGCACCTGGTCCATAAGATCCAACCTGCCCTAGCAGCCGGTAAGTGGGTGGTTTGCGACCGCTTCGTGGATTCATCCATTGCCTACCAGGCTTGGGGCCGGGAGATTGGAGTGGCTGGCATTCAAGCCATCAATGACTTTGCGACGGAAGGCCAGGCGCCAGATCTTACCCTCTACTTAGATCTCTCAGCAGAAGAGGGCATTCGCCGGATTCAGACGCAGCGGTCTGACGAATACAACCGCTTGGACCAAGAGAGTATCGCCTTCCATAAGCGGGTGGTAGCAGGCTACCAAGAGCTCCTAGCCAAGGACCAAGGTCAGCGGATTAAGGCCATCGATGCCAGTCAGGCGCCAGAAGCCTGCTTGGACCAGGCTTGGAAAATCTTGCAGGCGGCTTATCCAGAAGACTTTCGCCAAGACTAGGAGGGAGACCATGTTTCGAATTCAAGCCAAGCAGCCGGAACTTACGGCACTTATGGACCGGGTCCTCCGCCAGGGACGCTTGGGCCATGCCTATATCTTTGAAGGAGAGGCGGGGGCCGGCCAGGCGGAGATGGCTGACTATGTGGCGGCGGCCCTTTTTTGTCAGGGGGAGGATAAGCCCTGTGGCCAGTGTCGGAACTGCCAGCTCCTCGTCCAAGGCGACCTCCCTGACTTAGTCCACGTCGAGCCGGAAGGGCAGAGCCTGAAGATCGACCAGATGCGGGAGATCAAGCAGGAGCTTTCGCTAACCGCTATGGGTGGTGGGCACAAGGTCTTCATTATCCATGACGCGGAGAAGATGACCAATAGCGCGGCCAATAGCCTACTCAAGTTCCTGGAGGAGCCCAATCCCGAAGTTTATATTTTTCTTTTGACCAGTCAAAAAGAGCGGCTCTTGGCAACCATCCAGTCACGCTGTCAGGTGATCCACTTCAAGAGTCTGCCCCTGGACCAGGTCCGGCTGACCTACCAGGAGGCGGGAATCAGCTCGCAAGTGTCGGAATACCTGGCAGCTCTGACTTCCGACCTCAGCTTAGCCCAAGACTTGGCAGAGGATGAGGCTTTCTTAGACCAGACCAAACGTTCCTGGACCTGGCTGGAAGCCCTAGTTAGACAGGATCCCCGGGCCTTTACCATGGTGCAGACGGACTGGATCAAGCGAGACAAGGGACGGGAGACTAACCAACGCCTCCTTGAAATCATCTTGGCCTACTTGCGCGACCTGCTTGTTCTCAACTACCAGGAAACAGACCAACTCATCCTGCCTTCCCGGGCTTCGGCTTACCAGGACCTCCGCCGCCAGGTAAATCCCCGCCGGCTCCAAGACCAAGTCCAGCTGGCACTTAAGGCCCGACGGATGATCCAAGCCAATGTTAGCCCCCAGGCGGCTCTAGAATATTTTGTTCTAGCGAGCTGGCAAGGCTAGTGTGTATGAATGAAAAAAGCGGCCATAATCTCCCTAACCCTCAGATAGTCGCTTAGGGCAGGGAGACTTATGGACCGCTTTTTATGTTTTAAAGTGCATCTGCTTCGTCTAGAGGACGGTGGATGCGATTGACCAGACTCAAGGCCTCGAAGCCTAGTCCTTCAAAGAGAGCCATGGAAGGATTTTCGATATCCGCTAGGGCGAGGAGGGGGTTAGCAGACTGGGCGGCTTTTTCCTGGCTGAGGGCAACAATTTGGGAAGCAATTCCCTGGCGCCGGTAGTCGGGATGGACGGTCAGGTTGTCGATTTCTAGAAAGTGTCCCTGGTCGATCAGGTCCCATGTGGCAACAAGTTGCTCTCCTTGATAGGCCAGGGCTTGGCTGATCCAGGGATTCTGATAGGCCATCTGATAGCGTAAGGCTCGGCTATCTCTGAGGGCAGGAGGGGCCGCTTGGTCGAAGGGAGTTTGGAAATCTAGGTAGGCCTGGAAGCTAGCTTCGTCATTGACTTCTTGCCAATCGACTTGGATAGGCTCTGGTTGGATTAAGTTAGCGGGGCTCTGGAAGACTTGGTAGCTGGCTAATTGGTAGTTTTTGGCTTCGAGGGCTGCCATCAATTCATTGGGCATGCCGTGGTTTTCAGGCAGGTAGAAGCTGTAATAGGCCAGGCCCAGTTCCTCCGCATAGTCCCAGAAGATATCCTCGAGTATGTCGAGCTCCTCTGCACCAGGCATGAAGGCCAGCTGTAGGCAATTTGTTTCATAATCCTCTGCCAGCTGGGGATTGCCTAAAAAATCAAAAAGATCGGTGGGCTCGTAGTGGCTAGCATAGCTGTATAAATCAGAAAAATAGAACATGGGGGTCATCCTTTCTCTATGGTGAGGCGTCTCAACTATTATAAGGTAAAATATTGGGATTAGAAAAGATCTTTCAAGTTTAATAGCAAGCTGGGAGATTTTTTGCTAGAGGGGCGGCTTGTAATCTGCCAAGTCACACTCGCACGCTCTGTTTATGCCTTGTGCTTTGCTAAGCCACACTCTGGGGCCTTGATTGTGGCTTGAAGCTTGTCAACCCACACTCCGAGCCCTTGTTTGTGGCTTACCTCCAGTGAAGAAAAGCTAAACGCCAGCCTTCACACCCTTATCTAGTCGGGTTCGCAAAGGCAGAAAGGGAGTGACTTCAGCAAAGTGGAACGATCGGCTAAAGCCGCTCTTTTCCTCTTTGCCTCCAGTCATCCCTTTCTAACCGCCTTTGCTCACACCCTTATCTAGTTGGGTTCAGGCTGGCAGAAATAGCTCCTCTTCACAAAGATCCGCCGAAGACTTCCAGTCTTCTCTGGATCTTTGCTCCAGAGGTCTATTTCTCCCGCCAGCCCTCACACCCTTTTTTACAAGCACGTTAGGGTAAAATATGCTAAAATGGATGACTAGAAGAAGGCTTCTTGTTTAAGTTGTGAAGGAGGGATTTGATGGATAATCGTGAGATGGTTGAGGAGTTTGAGGGGATGAAGGCTCAGCTGAGTGCTTTGTTGGAGAATCTGGACCGTTTGGAGGAGCGTTGGTCGGAGGCGGTTATGCAAAACCATGACTTGCAGATGGAGAACCAGTATTTGCGCGAGCGGCTCCAAGAATTGACCGCGCCTGACCAGGGTGCCCAGGCTGAGTTAGGGGGGCATAGTCCTGAAGATGTGTCAGGCTTGTCTCCAGCCTTGAAGAACCTAATGAATATCTATGAGGATGGCTACCATATTTGTAATATTTCTTATGGTCAGCGTCGGGCGAATGATGAGCAGTGCATGTTCTGTCTGGACATCCTCTACAGTGACCGTTAAGCAGTAGGAGAGGGAGGAATCGCAATGACCGAATTGAAGCCAGGCGAGCGTTGGGACCGCTTGATGCGGGAGGATCTGGATATTATCCAGAGCGCGGATCATTTCGCCTTCTCCATTGATGCCCTCTTGCTGGCTGACTTTGCCCAGACCAAGGCGAGTGCCCGGTCTATGACGGTTGACTTTTGCACGGGTAATGGAGTCTTGCCCCTGGTCTTAGCGCAAAGGACGCAAGGGAAGGTCTACGGGATTGAATGGCAGGAGGATGTGGCAGATATGGCCCAGCGCTCGGTTTGCCACAACCACTTGGAGGACCAGGTTCAGATTATCCAGGGCAATATCCGCCGGGCGCGGAATTACTTTGCCCATGATAGTGTGGACCTGATCACCTGCAATCCACCCTATTTCAAGGTCTATCCCCAGTCCCCTCTGAATCCTAACGATAGTAAGGCGGTGGCTCGGCATGAACTCCTGATGACGGCGGAGGACATCTTCCAACAGGCGAAGATCCTCCTGAAGTCACGGGGAAAGCTTTATCTCGTTCACCAGGTGGAACGTCTGCCGGAACTCTTACTCCTCGCCGATAAGCACCGGCTCCAATTGAAGCGGCTCCGCTTGGTTTACCCCCTGCCTGGACGGGAGGCCCATATCGTCCTTCTCGAATTCATTAAGAATGGCCAGGCAAAAGGCTTGCGGGCTGAACCTCCGCTCTATATCCATGACCAAGAGGGGCACTATTCTAAGGAAGTGGCGGCGGTCCTCTATGGCTAAACATTATATGTATGTCTTGGCCTGCGCCGACCAGACCCTCTATACGGGCTATACCACCGATCTTAAACGACGGGAAAAAGCCCACCAGTCCGGCAAGGGGGCCAAGTATACCCGCCCAGCTTCCCGTCGCCCCTGCTATATGATCTATGCCAAGGCTTATGCGGATAAGTCTGCGGCCATGTCGGCGGAATACGCCTTCAAGCACCAGAAGCGACCGGCTAAGGAAGCCTACCTAACCCAGCAGGGGATCGACTTCAACCAACCCTTGACCCAGCAATTTATCTTCGACAATACGCCTTAAGGAGGTCCCAGTATGCAGGAACAAAAAAGTTTTCAAGCGTCAGACCGAGGTCGGCTCTACCTTGTGCCAACGCCCATTGGTAACTTGGAGGATATGACCTTCCGCGCGGTGACCACCCTCAAGGAAGCGGACCTGATCTTATCTGAAGATACCCGCAATACCCAAAAACTTCTCAATCATTTTGACATCTCAACCAAGCAGTTGAGCTATCATAAGTTCAACCACCAGGAACGCTTAGCGACGATCTTAAAGCGCTTGGAGGAGGGGCAAGTCTTAGCCCAGGTGTCGGATGCCGGCATGCCTGCTATCTCGGACCCCGGCGCTGACCTGGTCCAGGCGGTTATCCAAGCTGGTTACGCGGTGATTCCCCTGCCTGGTCCCAATGCGGCCCTGACTGCCCTCATGGCTTCTGGCCTCGATACCCAGCGTTTTCTTTTCGTCGGCTTTCCGCCTCGCAAGAAAAAAGCTCTCAAGGAGACTCTAGCAGACTTGAAGGGCGACCAGGCGACCCTGATTTTCTACGAATCGCCTTACCGGGTCCGCCAGACTCTTAAATCCTGTGCTGAGGTCTTCGGTAATGACCGTCAAGTGGTTGTCGTTCGGGAATTGACTAAGCGCTTCGAGGAGTTTCGTCGGGGAACTCTAGCCGAAGTCCTTGCCTACTATGAAGACCATCCTGAAATAAAGGGCGAAATCTGCTTCATGCTGGCGGGCCAGTCGGAGGAAGAAGCCCAGGCGGAACAAGCAGCAGCGGCCCCTAATGCTGATTTGAGCTTGCGCGACCAGGTTCTGGGACGGATGGCCCAAGAAGGTCTGACTTCCAAGGCAGCTATCAAGGCAGTGGCCAAGGACCAGGGTCTGGCCAAGCAGGAGGTTTATGCCGCTTACCACCAGATTGAAGGTGGTCAAGGGTGATTATTTATGGCATCGCCTTTGCCCTGATTGCCGTGGCCCTGGTTATTTTTATCCTGGCACCGCGCAATGTGTGGGATAATTTGATTCTGATTCTAGGCTTGGTCTGCCTCTTTCTTGCGGTGATCAATGACCAGAATTTTCCGCGTTATTACTGGGTCCACCAGGTTTTTCGCTGGGCCCAGGTCCTAACCGACTATATCGCGCCCTTACTCTTGATGATCTTTGGGGTCTGCATGTTCTCTTTAGCCTTGAATCTCTTTACCAAGGAACATTCCTATAGCCAGTTGTTGGTGGGCCTCTTCCTCAGTGTTCTCTTGATCGGGATTTCTATCGCCCATTACTGGCTGATCTTTACTGTAGAGCTTTCGGACAAGCAGGATTGGCTCAGGATTCCAGACTTTGTAATGGCCTATTATGTGCTCTTATTTATTAACTATTTACTAATGTCTGCCCGCTTGTCCTTCCTTGAAAGCCAAAAGGCCCAGGACTATGTGATTGTCTTGGGGGCTTCTTTAAGACCAGATGGCAGCCCCAGTGGCGTTCTGGAGCGGCGCTTGAATCGGACCCTATCTTACCTGAACTGGCACACCTATATCCATGGCAAGCAGCCAATGACCATTGTCTCGGGTGGTCTGACCGGTCCCAAAGCTAGCTATACCGAGGCGGAAGTGATGCGCGACTATCTCCTTGCCCGAGGCCTTTCAGCAGATAAGATTCTCTTGGAAGACCAAGCGTCCAATACTCACGGTAACTTCTATTACAGTAAGTGCCTGATCCAAGACCGCCAGCCCATTATCGAAGCGGTTTCTGCTGTCTTCGTGACCTCTTCCTACCACCTCTACCGCAGCCAGCTCTATGCCAACTTGGAGAAGCTCTACCAGGTGAGCGGGATTGGCGCCCCTTCTACCTTGAAGGAATGGACCATCGATAGCTTCCGCGAATACATCGCCATTCTCTTTATGCACCGTCGCCTGCACTTTATCGTCAGCCTTGCTTTACTCGGCTTTGGCATCATTAATTTTGTACATTTTTAAAAGGAAAGACTTTAAGTTGTTCTTAATTTGTGCTTTAATAGACTCATAGGAAAACAGATGCATTAAGGAGGCACTTATGTTAAAAGAATTCCGCGATTTTATCGCAAAAGGTAATGTAATGGATATGGCCATCGGGGTTGTTATGGCGACCGCTTTCACCGCCATTGTCAATTCTTTAGTTGAAGATATTATTATGCCAATTGTGGCTTTCTTCACGGGCTCAACGGACTTTACTGATATTGTTTTGCAGATTGGTAATACCAAGTTGATGGTGGGGAACTTTATTCAATCCATCGTTTCCTTCCTGATTATCGCTCTGGTTCTCTTCTTTGTGATGAAGGGTGTGGCTACTTTGAAGAACACCTTCATGAAGGAAGAAAAAGTTGATGACGCAGAAGAAGAAGCGAAGCCAAGCCAAGAAGAAATCCTCTTGACTGAAATCCGCGATCTTTTGAAGAATAAATAGTATTAACAATGATTCGTAATCATTAATAAGCAAAAACACCGCTCTCTAAAAAGGGCGGTGTTTTATTAAATTCGGTGCTAGTTATCAGCATTAAAATATCAAGAAGGCTTATTTTTAGGGGGTGATCGCGTTAACTTCCAAAAAGGGGCCTCAATTAGCAAGTGGCTGGCCTTGAACTTTCTAATGAGCTGCCTGTTAGCAAGTAGGACGTGGGCAACTTTCAAATGCCAGCTCCGTTAACAAGTAGAGTCGTGTCAGCTTGCAAACGGAGCTCTGATTAGCAAGTAGACTCGCATCAGCTGGCAAATGGGCCTCCAATTAGCAAGTTCAGCTCCTGCTAGGCAAGCTGACTGATCTCACCATAATGTAAACAAGCTAGCAAGATCCTTGCTAGCTTGTTGATCCGTATTTTATATTTTTTACCATGGGTTGTGCCATATTTTACTTAGACTCGGCTTGGGAAGCTAAGCGCCAAGTCTCACACCCTTTTTTCCAAATAAGGGCTGGGGTCGTAGTCTTCGGGGTTGAGGCGTTGGGGCTTGTCTTGGCAGGCTTGGGCGAGTTGGTAGCCGATGATTGGACCGGTGGTGAGGCCGCTTGATCCGAGTCCTGAGGCGGCGTAGAGATTGCTATGACCAGGGACGGGGCCGTAGAAGGGGGCGTAGTCGCTGGTATAGGCCCGGGTGCCGACTTTAACGTCCCGGTAGTCTTCGGGATCGATGGCGGGGATGATGGTGCGGATTGTATCAAAGATATTCGCCATGCTGGTCATGTCGGGTTCGAGGTCAAAGCCCTTGTCGTTTTCATGGGTGGCCCCCAGGTAGAGGGTATCCTGGCCGTGAGGGATGATATCCGCTTCGCCTTCTGGCATGATGAGCGGCCAATTACTGACATCCCGATCATAGACTGTCAGCATGCCTTTTTGGGGGCGGACATCGACTTGGTAGCCGTGGGGTTGGAGCAGGTCGCCTAGCCAAGCTCCTGTGGCTAGGATGACTTGGTCAAAGGCCTGGCTCTGGCCATCTTCTGTGATGACAAGGATCTGATCATCCTGGAAGTCAATCTGGGCTTTAGCTTGGTAGCTGGTCATGCCATTCTTTGTCGCTGCCGCTTGGAGGTCCTCACAGAGTCCTTGACCATCGACAATGGCAGCTCCCTGGCGGATAGCGACTAGGTCTTGGTCGTAGGTCCATTCGTCGAGCTGGTCGCTTTGTTGGGCGGGGGTGAGGATCTCAATGTCTCCAATTAGAGGGGCTTCAGGACGACGCGAGAGGGCGATTTGGTAGACATCCTCCCGAGTGCTAGTTTTTTTCTTGAGCAGCCAGGTTTCCTTGCCCTGGTAGGCTTGGCTGGGCTGGCCAGCTGCTTTTAAGTCCTGGAGCATTTCGGGATAGAAGTGGGCTCCAGCATTGGCTAGGCGGTACCAGGCCTTGTTGCGGCGCTGGGAGAACCAGGGGCAGATGATCCCGGCAGCTGCCTTAGAGGCCTGGCCCACGCCATAATCATAGAGGCTGAGGTCGATGTCTGGATTTTGGCTGAGGTAAAAGGCGGCGGTTGATCCAACAATCCCACCACCGATAACTGCAATTTTCACTTATTTATCCTCCTTTTGTTCTTCTTTGGCTTTTTTGACAGTGGAACGATTGATGAGTGGTCGCTTGAGTTTTAAGGTAGCCCACTTATTAGGCAGTTTATCTGCCAGTCGGATGTCCATATTTTGCTCGATGGCCTTCTGCTTAGCTTTACGCACTTGGTCTTCGAAGAGGCGGTCGATGTGCTGGTCGATGTGGAGGTGGCGGCTGCTGAAATGATAGCCGGCAGCGAGGACCAGGCAGAGGGCCAGGAGGAAGACAGGGATGCGGATAATCAGCACATGGTAGGCCAAGGAGAAGAAGGGGATGACCAAGAAGGCAAGGGCAGAGAGAATGGCAGCCAAGAGGTACATGATGTGGTGGCGTTTCTGCCAGAGATGGCCACAAGCGCTCTGTCGGATAAATTTGAAGAGGAAGAAAACACTGGTAGCCAGCATCAGAAACTGTAGGGGGAGCCCCAGAAGAGAGATCGGGACAGGCATGTTCCAAGCACTGTTGAGGTCCCCGTAGTAATAGATCCCATAACCGAACTGGAAGAGGGCGAAGAGCCCGTAAGTAATGACCAGGTAAATCAGTAGATAGTAGGCATAACGCGAGAAATTCTCTACATAGCGGGGGACGTCGAGATGGCGCAGTTCCTGGCGGGCATAGGCGTGGGGGTGCTTGCCCAGGGCTTCTTTGGGGGCTTGCTCCAATCGCTGGGCCTTCTCTAATCGGTCTAATAATTCACTGAGCATTTGGTCGACGGGCGCCTGCATCTCAACTTCCGTGATGACATAGCCTTTGACGGCATAGTAGTAGAGCTGCCATGGTTGTTTGAGGGCTTGGGCCCGTTCTTGGTTTAAATCATAAAGTGGGCGGACGCCCTCTTTTTCAATACTTTCTTCTGTCACAACGTGCGCCTCCTTTAGCGAAAAATAGTTAACAGAACTCTCTATCATCTTACCGAAGTGCTGGGCAAATAGCTAGCAAAAGTCATGTGATCCGCTAACTTTTTCGTAAATAGTATGTTAATATATAAAATAAGTAAAATGATAAAACGATAAGAAAATGAGGGATGACCATGTATTACAACCAACGTTTGAATAACCCCCAACCATCTACTATCCGTACGATTGCCCAGCAGGTGGCTGAAACGGAAGGGGCTTTAAACTTTACTATTGGAGAACCCGACCTCGCAACGGATCCTAGAATCCAAGCGGCCATGACCCAGGCCGTCCAAGAGGGGCAGACGCATTACGCACCGTCGACTGGGATTCCTGAGCTGCGGGAAGCCATCGCTGCTTACTATGAACGAAGCCATGGGATGGACTTGTCTGCAGAACAAATTTTGATCACCAATGGGGCTTCGGAAGGGATTGCACTGGCGACACATTGCCTGCTCAATGAAGGCGACAAGGTACTTATCCCCTCACCATTCTTTCCTTCTTATGAACTCTGTACGGATTTGGCAGGGGGAGAAGTAGTTGCTGTCGATAGCTCAGATAACGGTTTTAAGTTGAGTCCTGACATGCTTCGTCAAGCCTTGGAAGATCATCCTGAAATCCGTTTACTGATCCTCAACTATCCTAATAATCCGACAGGGACGACTTACAGCAAGGCAGAGATCCAGGCTTTAGCTGAAGTGATCCGAGCTTACGATGTGCTGGTACTTAGTGATGAAATCTATGCGGACTTAGTTTACGATGGAGACCACTATTCGATCTACCAAGAAATTCCTGACCAAACCATCCTGATGGCCGGCGTCTCCAAGACTTACGCCATGACGGGTTTCCGGATAGGTTTCCTCCACCTGCCTGCTGACTACTATTCTTACTTCTTCACCTACCACCAAGCCTTGGTTACCTGTGTGTCAACCCCTGACCAGTACGCTGCCCTAACCGCCTACCGTGATTGTGACGATGTAGTGGCAAGCAATCTAGCAGAGTTTAAAAGACGGCGCCAAGTCTTAATAGACCGCCTATCTGCTATGGGATTGGACTTTATTCAACCGGATGGTGCTTTCTATCTCTTTGGTAAGGTCCACCCAGCTTATGGAGATGACGACTTCCGCTTCGTTGAGGACTTAATCGCCAAGGCTAAGGTCGGTGTGGTGCCGGGTTCCGTCTTTGGTCCTGGTGGCAAGGGCTGGTATCGTCTCTCCTATGCGGCTAGTTATGAAGACTTAGTGGAAGCCATGGACCGGCTGGAAGTTTTTGTAAAATCACTTTAAACATCTTTTTTTCAATTAAGAGGTTGCGACTGTTGTCCTGCCTCTTTTTTTATTTTTAAAGCAAAATTCTTTTCAAGAAACAGTGGAGGTTAGAAAGCTTGATATTTAAGTCTTATGAGCTGTTTATTAGTTTAAAATAAGAAAAATATAACAATTTCACATAAAACCGCTTCCATTTCTATGTGAAGTATGCTATTCTATGTCTTGTAGATCTGAAAGATGAAGCGATTCGCATGCTGAACCAAGGCGGAAAAGCTTATCCTATCAAGATCTATGCGGAGAAGCTCCTCCTTAAACCAGGCCATTTAGAATAGAGAGTGTCATATTCGTGAATATATTCACTAACAGGCTCTTTTTGCAAGAAAATGAAAACGGTTTATTGGGGTTTTAAGGCAAAAATGAAGGGAAGTCCCCTAAAAAATATTGGAGGTATATGTATGGCAAAATTAGTACTAGAGGATGCGAAATACCATCGCGCGAAACCCTGGGAGATAGCCCTGTTCTCCATGAACAACTCGGCATCTAACCTTTACCTTTTCGCTTTTGGTTTCCTCACTTATTATGCGACCGGGGTGGCTGGTCTGACCACACTCTTGGTTTCTTCTGTTTTGGGTATGGCCCGTCTATTCGATGGGATCATTGACCCAACAATTGGTTTTATTATTGACAACTTCAACACGCGTTGGGGTAAGTATCGTCCGATTATGTTGGTATCTAATATTGGTTTGATCTTATCTTTCCTAATGATCTTTAACCTACATAATTTATCTGGAACGGCTCAGACAGTCATGCTATTTATTTCTTTGATTTTCCATAAAATTGTCTACTCCTTCCAGCAAACGGTAACCAAGGCTGCCCAATCAGCCCTAACCAATGACCCTGAGCAGCGGCCGCTCTTTACCTTATTCGATACGGTGTTCTCTGGGATTGGGGTTTTCTCTATTGGACAATATATCGTTTCTAACTTACTCTTGCCTCAATACCAGAATGAATACAATGGCGACTTCTTTACCGTCTTCATTCCTGGCATCTGCGTAGTTTCTCTTGTCTTAACGATTCTGGCGATGATTGGTTTATCTCGTAAGGACCAAACCCGCTACTTCGGTCTAGGCCATGAAGAAGACCAGAAACTTTCCCTGCGTGATGTGTGGAGCATCATTAAAGGCAACCGTCCTTTACAAATCTTGGCAGTCTGCGGGGGCTTCGTGAAATTTGTAGCCCAATTGATCGGTGACCAGACTTTCCTTGTGCTTCTCTTCGGAATTATCCTTGCTGACATGCAGTTAGTCGGCCAAGTCTCTCTCTACCTCATCATTCCACAATTCATTATGATCGCTATCTTTACGCGGATTGCAGGTAAGAAGGGGCTGAAGTTTACCTATCAAACGTCGATTATTCTCGCTTTAGCTGCTTGGATTCTAATGACGGTACTCTTCGCGAGCACGACAGATACGACCCAGCTCTTCTCACCAGCCGGTTTCTTGGCTTATTGCTTCTTGGGCCTTTGGATTTGTGCTCGGATCTTCAGTGTTTACCCAACGTCAATTGTTCTGACCATGTCAGCTGACATCACGGACTATGAAACCTCACGTACCGGTAAGTATGCTGCTGGAGTTATTGGGACCATCTTCTCCCTGACCGACTCTATCGCTTCTTCACTGTCACCGATTGTTCTGGGTCTAGTTTTTGCAGGGATTGGCTATGTCGATGGCTTCCCGCAACCTAATGAACCTCTGAACCCCGCCCTGATGCAAGGGGGTTACATGCTCTTAGGCATTATTATCGCTGTCTTCGTTGTGACAGCTATCCTGATTCGCTTCTATCCACTCGATCCTGAAACCATGGAAGAAGTTCAAGCTAAGATCGCTGCTAAAAAAGCTCAAAAAGCCAATGAAACTGCTTAGTTGAAAGCTAGCCAGGAAAGGGGATGCCCCTTCCTGGTTTTTCTTTTGCCTTCATCTTGCCTAATCTAGGAGGTACTTAGTATGATAGATGAATAAAAATGATGGGGATGGATAAATGACGGATAAGATAAAATAGAAATATAGGCATCAAAAAAAAGCGGTTTTTGCCGCTTTTTTTAGTAAATTGTGTGATGAGCATGCCTTCCGCTTTTGAATTTGTCTCTTAAATGTTTGGAGGATCAGCCCGGTTAAAGTCGTCTTGAACTTTAGTTTTATATGATTTTGCTCCAGAGGTCTACTTCTCCCGCTAGCCTTCACACCCTTAGTCGGGTTCGAGGATGCAGAAAGGGCTCCTCTTCATAAAGATCCGTCGAAGACTTTCAGTCTTCTCTGGTTCTTTATTCCAGAGGTCCCTTTCTCCCGCATCCTCTCACACCCTTTAACTAGGCTTGAGTTTGCCGGTTCCGGTCATCTGGTGGAGGTCGTCCAAGAGAGGTTGGAAGAGGTTGAGCTTGTCAGGGTTCTTCCCAGCATAGAGTTCGCTGGGGAAGTAGAGGCGCTGGTCGCCGATCTCTTGGCCCGTGACTGCGCGGATGAGCTGGCTGGCCTGGGAGAGTTCGGTTGTAGTGCCATCCTTGCTGATGATTTCTAGCTGGGTCCGTGGTTTCTTAGCATTGGGTCGGTAGAAGTCATAGGGGAGGTCGAAGTTGCTGTTTTGGGCGGTATAGTAAGTGATGTCATAGCCCAGAGCTTGGATTTTCTCCTTGACTTCAGCCACTAGATCTTGATCTTCAGGTTCATAGGTCACTGACTTGAAGGGTTTACGGTTGATATAGCGGTGGGCTAGGTCAGTGAGGATGGGGTCGTCGCTCGTGGCTAGCCAGTGCTGGAAGTAGGTCTCCAAGACCCCATCATCCAAGTGGAGGTAGTCGGTCAAGGTCCAGTTCTCTTGGAAGAAGGGGAGGAGGAAGGGTGAGGTCTTGACGAAATATTTTGGGTTGTCCTTGTAGAGGGCCTGGGCCCGGGCTAAAAGCCGACTGAGCAGGACTTCCATGCCCCGGGAAACAGGATGGAAGTAGACTTGCATATACATCTGATAGCGGCTCACCACATAGTCTTCGACGGCATGCATGCCAGCTTCGTTGAAGATAATGCCGTTTTTTGTTGGCCGCATGACGCGGAGGATCCGGTTGAGATCGAAGGTTCCATAATGGGTCCCGGTGAAGTAAGAGTCGCGTAAGAGATAGTCCATCCGGTCAGCATCGCACTGGCTGGAAATCAACTGGACGACTTGGGGATTGGGATAGGTGTGGTCAATGACAGCAGCTACCTTTTGGGGGAAGTCGTCGCTGATGGCGGCAAGGATTTTGTGGACCTGGCTTTCGTCATTGAGAATAATTTGCCGGGTAATGGCTTCGTGGTCGGTGTCGAAGAGTTTCTCGAAAGTATGGGAGAAGGCGCCGTGACCGATATCGTGGAGGAGGGCGGCACAGAGAACGACTAGCCGCTCGCTGTCGTCCCAGAGCCCGTCGCCTTCGCTCTGTGAAGGATAGTTGCGGACGAAGCGGTCGCAGATGCGCCGGGCGATATCATAGACACCCAGGCAGTGGCTGAAGCGGTTGTGGACGGCGCCGTGGAAGGTGAGGTGGGCGGTGCCCAGCTGCTTGATCCGACGCAGGCGCTGGAATTCAGGCGTATTGATTAAGTCCAAAATCACTTGGTGTTGGACCCGGATTTCGGAATGGACCGGGTCGAGGAAGATTTTCTCGCGGATAGTCTGTTGGCTGCTAAGCGACATGGCTGGGCTCCTTTCTGCTTAAATGTCCTGGTTGCGCTTGCTCATCTTGGCCAGGTCCTTGCTGAGGTCTATTTGGTCCAGGTCAAGGAGGCTTTGGCTGGCGGTATCGGTACTTAAAACCTCTTGAATGGCTGCCTTGAAGCGGTCCAGTTGACCGAGCTCGGGCACCACATCGGAAATATTGTGCATGCTTTCGGGAAGGACATCGGGGTAGTCATCACGCTTGGCTTCTTGGACCTGGCTGGCCTGGTAGAAGTCGCGGATCAGCTGGCCGCGGCGGATCTGGTCGCCTTCTAAGGAGACATAGGCGGAAATACCAATAGCCGAACCAATTCGGCGTTGGGCGAGTCCGGCAATTTTTTTGCCTTGGAGACTGAGGTCGTAGCTACCGGGACAGTAGGATCGGGTGATTTCGCCGGCTTGGACCTGCTCTTGGTAGGGAGCAAGGACCTGGTTGATTAAGCGGAGTAGGACTTCATAAGCGTCATCGATACTGAGTCGGCCGCCAGCTGGCTTGATGAGGAGGCTGAAGTTTAGGATGCCGGGGTCACTGACGACTGCCAATCCACCAGAGGGACGGATAACTGGGCTGTAGCTAGAAGCCTTGAGGAAGTCTACACCAGCTTGGAAGTCGGGCAAGCGGGTGTCGACCATGCCGAGATAGACAGCAGGGTCGCCCGGCCAGAAGTGGAGGACAGCATCTGCTTCTAGTTCGTCCTTGCTCAAAGCGCGCAGGAGATAATCGTCCACAGCAAAAGGACGGAGGGCTTGGTCACTAGGGACGAATTCATCCACAATGGCTAAATGGGGGCTTTTTGAATAAAGGGCACTAATAATCACAGGGTTCACACTTTCTATAGATAATTTACTCTTAGTATAACCCAAATTGGCCCGGGACAAAACGCTTGAGGCCTTTTCTTTTGCCTGTATTTCGTGTAGGATTAGGGGAAGACAAGTGGAGGTGGCCAGATGTCCAAAGGAAAACAAGCAGTCCATGTGAATTTAAGAAATCGGATCAGTCAAGCAGGTTCTAAGGAAGACCTGCAATTGAATAGTCAGGGGGCTTACTTCCGTTTAGGGGAAAAGCACTATCTCGAATACCAGGAAGAACAAGCCGACCAAGCGCCTGCTCAAGTTCGCGTCAAAGTCGATTTGAAAGCGGGACGAGCTCTCATCCAGCGGCGGACCGCTGAGGGGGCCATGCGCCTGCCCCTAGTTGTGGGTCAAGCTATTCCTACCCATTACCAGGTCGGGGCTTACCGGATCCCCATGACGGTTGAACTTAAGTCCTTGAACCATGACTTTGGGACGGATAAGGGCAGCCTGCGCTTGGTCTATGAGATCTCAGGCCTCGACGACCAGCCCATCCGTCATGAATTAAAATTGCATTACCACGCTGAAATAGTGTAAAATTATAAGGAATGGATTTTTTTGATACCTACTATAGAGGAAGCTTGAAAGGATGAATAATCAGTGAAATTAGAACGTTTAGATCATCAAAATAAATCAGAGCTCTCAATGATTGAAGTGGCCCACGAAATCTTAAGAGAAAGTAACCAAGTTTATGAATTTAACCACTTACTAGAAGAGGTCCAAGAGTATATGGGATTGACTACCGATGAATTGGAACAACGGATGGTACTCTTCTACACCCAGATGAATGCCGATGGGTCCTTCATTTCGCTAGGGGAAAACCGCTGGGGGCTTCGAGCTTGGTACCCTGTGGATTCTATTGATGAAGAAATTATTTCGACGATTGATGATGATGACATCAAGAAGAAACACAAACGCTCGAAGAATGTCCTCACTGCCTTGGATGAAGATGTCATTGACTACTCAGACGACGATCCAGAAGACCATGAAGTGGACGAAGATGACTATGATTATGAGGATGAAGACGAGGACGAAGAAGCTGAAAGCCGGGAATTGAATGATTACCGGGCTGATCTTGACGAACTCGGCGATGATGATCCGGAAGATGAACTAGAGGACGGCCTAGAAGGCGACCTAGGGATTATTGATGATGATGATCTGGATGCGGATGAAGACGAGGACGATGATCTCTAAGTCTCGACTTCTGGATGCGATGGTGCCTGATGAAATAGCATGCTGACCATCTATTACTGGTCAGAACTTACTTATACGAAGCTAATTTTTATTGCTAGCTTATATCAATCATGCCTATCAAATTCCAAAATATAATAATTTCAACTTGACTTGAAAGTTTTTTTGCCTTAGAATTTTATTTGGGCACTTTAAGAACGATAGTGAGTGAGCTCCTATTCCAATCGCGGAATGGGAGTTTTTTTGTTTTTTGTCCTGAAGTGTTCGCCTCAATTTATGGGAAAGGTTGGACAAAAAAATGACACAAGAAACTAAGTATATCTTCGTAACGGGAGGCGTTGTTTCATCGATTGGTAAGGGACTCTTGGCGGCTTCGCTGGGCCGGCTCTTAAAGAACAAGGGCTTGGCTGTGACCCTGCAGAAATTTGATCCTTATATCAATGTCGATCCAGGGACGATGAGCCCCTACCAGCATGGGGAGGTCTATGTGCTCGATGATGGGACGGAGACGGACCTGGACTTAGGTCACTACGAACGCTTGACGGATAGTCCCTTGAACCAATATTCCAATGTGACGACGGGCAAGATCTATTCCGAAGTACTGGTCAAGGAGCGCCGGGGAGACTATCTGGGGGCGACGGTCCAGGTGATTCCCCATATTACGGATGCCATTAAGGAGAAGGTTCTCTGGGCAGGTCATTCGACCCAGGCAGATGTGGTGATTACGGAGATTGGAGGGACCGTGGGCGATATCGAGTCCCAGCCTTTTATGGAGGCTATCCGCCAGCTGAAAAAAGACCTCGGCGCCAAGAATACCTGCTATATCCATACTACCCTCCTGCCTTACCTGGAAGCAGCAGGGGAGCTGAAGACCAAACCTACCCAGCATTCAGTAAAGGAATTGCGGAGTCTAGGTATCCAGGCCGACTTCTTAATTGTCCGCAGCCAGCTGGCTATGCCAGAAGGGATGCGGGCCAAGCTCGCCCGCTTCTGCGATGTAGAAGAAGACCATATTATCGAAAACCGGGATGTAGAAACCATCTACGCCCTGCCGCTTGCCCTCAAGGCCCAGGAACTAGACGATAAGGTTTGCCAGGCTCTAGCTCTGACTGGCCTGCCTGAAGCCGACATGACCAGCTGGACTCAGCTTGTGGACCGGGTGGTGACGGTTAAGGACAAAGTGAAGATCGCCTTGGTCGGCAAGTATGTCGCCTTGCCCGATGCCTATCTTTCTGTAGCGGAAGCTCTCCGCCATGCAGGCTACCAGGAAGGCCTAGAAGTGGACATTGACTGGGTGGATGCGGAAAGCTTAAGCCCTGACCAGGTCCACCAAGCCTTGGCCGGGGCGGATGGTATCCTGGTGCCCGGAGGTTTTGGTAGTCGGGGGATTGAGGGGAAGATCCGCGCCATCCAATACGCTCGCGAAGAAGGTGTAGCTTTCTTAGGGATCTGTCTTGGCATGCAGCTAGCTTGTGTGGAATTTGCTCGCCATGTCTGCGGTCTCCCCAAAGCCCAGTCTTCTGAGATTGATAGCCAGACGTCTGACCCTGTGATTAGCTTGATGGCCGACCAAGTGGGGCAGGCAGAGCTCGGTGGCAGCCAGCGTTTGGGTGCCTATCCCTGCCGCTTGCTTGAGGGCAGCCTGGCCCAGTCCCTCTACGGCCAAGCAGAGATCAAGGAGCGCCATCGCCACCGCTATGAATTCAATAATGCCTACCGTGACCAATTAGCAGCAGCTGGGCTCAAGTTCTCTGGGCTTTCGCCTGACGGGCGCCTGGTTGAAATCGTGGAATTGCCCGACCATCCTTTCTTTATCGCCAGCCAGTTCCACCCTGAATTCTTATCCCGTCCAGATCGTCCTCATCCGCTCTTTAGGGGCTTGGTCCGGGCAGCTAAGGGACATTAATTGTTCTTTTATCTATGAAAAACTTTCAACTTTAAACTTTTCTTAAAAACTTCGATTGGGGCTGTCAAACGACTGAATATCCGTTATAATGTTAACTTGAGAAGATAGTAATTTTTTTAATTTTATCGATAGAATACTTGCGCCTGATCGAAAGCTCACTTAGCGGGGACCGGTTGGGAACGAAAGGAATGCAAAATGAAAAAGTTTATCATAAATGGTGGTAAACCGTTAAAGGGAGAAGTTTTAGTTAGCGGTGCTAAGAATAGTACGGTCGCTTTGATTCCTGCTGCTATTATGGGGAATAGCCCAGTCAGTTTAGACGGTGTGCCAGACATTGCTGACGTAAAGGCCCTTATTGAAATTTTGGAAGATTTTAACTGTGAAGTGTCTTTTGAGAACAACCATTTAGTCATTGATCCAGAGAATATGGTCAATATTCCGATGCCGGAAGGAAAAATACAGAGTCTTCGGGCATCCTATTATTTTATGGGCGCCTTATTAGCTAAGTATGGGGAAGGAGTAGTTGGCTTGCCAGGGGGCTGTTCCATTGGTCCACGTCCTATCGACCTCCATATTAAGGGCTTTGAAGCGCTGGGAGCAGTGATTGAGAACCAACAAGGGGCGATTCACTTTTCCACCCCTAACGGCCTCCATGGGGCAGAGATCTATATGGATGTGGTGAGTGTGGGCGCGACCATCAATGTCATGCTGGCTGCAACCATGGCCAAGGGCAAGACGACCATCGAGAACGCGGCCCGCGAACCGGAGATTATCGATGTGGTCTCCCTGCTCAATAAGATGGGGGCTAAGATCAAAGGAGCCGGGACTTCTACTATCCGGATTGAAGGGGTGGATGAGCTGACTGGAACTAACCATCAAATCATTCCCGACCGGATCGAGGCCGGGACCTATCTGACCGCAGCAGCTGCTATCGGTCAAGGGGTTACTGTGAAGAATGTGATCTTTGAACATATCGAAGGTTTTGTCGCTAAGATGGGTGAAATGGGTGTGCAAATGGATATCTATGAAGATGAAATCTATGTTCATCCCGCCCAAGACGACCTGGCTATGGTCAGCATTAAGACCATGCCTTATCCAGGTTTTGCGACCGACCTCCAGCAGCCTATCACGCCGCTCTTACTCAAGGCACAAGGTGAGGGAACCATCGAAGATACGATTTATCCTAAGCGTATTAAGCACATTCCTGAACTCGTCCGCATGGGCGCCCAGGCCAAGGTCCTTAATGACCAGATCCACCTCTCCGGGCCGAGTTGTCTCCGAGGCGCAGAAGTGACTGCTTCTGACTTACGGGCAGGGGCCTGCTTGATCAATGCTGCCCTGATGGCAGAAGGCCGTACAGATCTTTATGGTGCTGAGCATATCCTGAGAGGCTATGATAAGATTGCCGACAAGCTCCAACACTTGGGCGCTGATATCGAATTAGTCGAAGAATAGAAAAAATAAAAAATCACATTGCATCGCGCGATGGGATGTGGTAACATATCAATGTTATGTCAAAATAATCTCTGGCTAGCAGATAGCCAGGGCGCAAAGGAGAGAAAGAATAATGAAACAAGGCATCCATCCAGACTACCAACCCGTTGTATTTATGGATACAACAACAGGTTTTAAATTCTTATCTGGCTCAACTCGTGGGTCAAGCGAAACTGTTGAATGGGAAGATGGGAACACTTACCCATTGATCCGTGTTGAAATCTCATCAGATTCACACCCATTCTACACCGGCCGCCAAAAATTCACGCAAGCCGATGGTCGTGTGGACCGCTTCAACAAGAAGTACGGTTTTGCAGACAAAAATGCTTAAGAAATGGTCTTTTGACCAAGCCGAGCAGCTCAATCGAGCTGCTCTTTTTTTCGCCTTATAGGCAAGTTTCTGATAGGATAGGGGGAGAAGGAGGAAAGGATATGAAAAAACACGAGCGATGGGGCACTTAGAGGTTTCTGAAGTGGGGATGGGCTGTATGGGTTTTTCCCATGGTTATGGTCCTGTTCCTGCTAAGGAAGAGAGTATCCAAGCGATTCGAGCAGGCTATGAGGCGGGCTGTGCCCTCTTTGATACGGCAGATTCTTATGGTAAGGAAATGTTCTATCCTGGGCACAATGAAGAACTTTTGGGCCAGGCCCTAGCGCCCTTCTGCCAAGAGGTCTATTTGGCTAGCAAGGTTCACTTAGAGGAAGGTAAAGTAGCCACTCTTAGTCAAGTTAAAGCTTATGTGTGTCAACAATTGGAGGGATCTTTGCAGCGCTTGGGAACGGATTACTTGGATATCTACTATCTCCACCGGATCAATGAAGCTATTCCCTTAGCGGATGTAGCAGGAGCTATGGCGACTTTATCCAGGAAGGCTTGATCCGCGAATGGGGGCTCTCTCAGGCTTCTCTACCAGCTATCGGCCCGCCGCGTCACCCCCTTAGCAGCTGTTCAGAATGATTCCTATACCAGGATCCAAAAACCAGGGTCGTATCTTAGTGAACTTAGCCCCTGCGAAAATTCACTTTACGCCCGAGGAATTTGAGACCTTAAACGAAGCCATTGATCGCTTCAAAATCCATGGCCATCGGGGGCATGTGGAAAGTGAACAGGCTTCTTTTGGCCGGAATTAGTCAGGCCAAGAAGACAGCTAGAAGCAGTCGTCATCTCGCAAAAAAGGTCAACTAGTCCCAAGCTTCTAGGTGAGCACTTGGCTGGGTTGACCTTTTGTTTTAATCATCTTTTGCTTCGGAAGGGGCTGAGCGTTTGACCGCCTCTTGGAGTTGCTGGATATAGGCTTGGCCGATTGGGTTGAGGGGGTGGAAGTTGTGGGTAATGTAACCAATCTCAATCGCTTCCTCGCAAGCTAAGGGCTTGGCCAGGATGTCGCCACCATTGAGGTCGGAATTAATAATCCCTGAGCAGATGGTGTAACCATCCAGACCGATCAGTAGGTTGAAGAGGGTGGCCCGGTCAGATACAATAATTGATTTGTCTGCTACATGGTCGGCCAGGACCTCCTCCCAATAATAGAAAGAATTGTGGACGCCTTGTTCGTAGCTGAGCTTAGGATAGGGAGCCAGGTCGTCCAAGGTCAGCTGGGCACGGTCGGCTAGGGGATGGTTGGCGTAGATAAAGATGTGGGGCTCTGCTTGCATAAGGGGCGTGAAGCTAAGGTCGCGTTCGGCTAAGGCATTAGCGATGACTTGCTGGTTGAAGCGGCTGCGGTAGAGGACACCGATTTCAGACCGCTGGTTGGCGACATCTTCAATTACCTCATAGGTCCGGGATTCCTTGAGAGTCGCCTGGTACTTGGGGTAGGAGTTCTCCTTGAGCAGACGGACGAAGGCATCTACGACGAAGGCATAGTGCTGGGCCGATACGCTAAAGATTCGCCGGGGCCGTTCGCTTTCCTGGTAGCGGGTCTTAAGCAGGTCGACCTGGGCAAGAATTTGTTGGGCATAAGTTAGGAAGTCTTCTCCCGCTTCAGTCAACACAGCTCCTTTCTTGCTTCGCTTAAAAAGTTGGACTTCCATTTCCTGTTCCAACTCCTTAATGGCATTGGAGAGAGAGGGTTGGGAGAGATAGAGGGCCTTGGCTGCCTGGGTAATGGAACCCGTCTCAGCCACCTTGCTGAGGTATTGTAATTGTTCGATGCGCATAGGAAATCCCCTCACTTTCTGTTTTGATCCATTATAACGAAAGTTAGATTCTAGAATTAGAGATTAAATAAATAACAAAAATTGGTTTCTCTTATGATAAATTTGGCTTAAGTATTTCTAAAGCGTTCAGTAATGTATTTTTTGATCGGAACAAATTTGCTCTTATTTTTTCAGCTGATTCTTGCGGAATAAAAGCTTCTTATTCTTTTGATTGGGATCGTTTGTAGCTTTCAAAAGCCTATCATGTCAGGCTTTAAGGGAAGGGGAGAGATGAAGAGAAAATCAGCTTGCTAGCAAGTCAATGGAGCTGGGAGGCAGCTTTATAAGAGATAAAAAAGCACTACGCTAAAGACTTTTCAGTAGGAGTTTTCGTTCTTAAAGAAATTCTTGACGAATGAACAGCAGTGGAATATGTTATATTATCGATTAGATATAAGTCAAGAAAGTTATAAGTGGAATAAATATAGAAGAGGTATTGAGTAATGATTGAAATGAAGGATATTGAATACGTAAAAGCCATCCATGAGCATAGTACCCTGACTAAGGCTGCGGAGAGTTTATTTATTACCCAACCCTCCCTTAGTATGTACATCAAGAATATGGAAGAACGTTTGGGCTACCATCTTTTCCAACGGGTTGGTAAACGTCTCGTTCTCAACTATGCCGGGGAAGAGTTCGTGAAGTATGGCAATGACATCTTAACCATGCGTGATGAGCTGGAGATGACCATGCAGACCATCAAGGATAAGAATTATGGCCGGATTCGTATTGGGATCCCTCTTATTCGCGGTTCTTATCTCATGCCACCCGTACTGCCCGAGTATGAGAAGCTCTACCCACGGGTTGAAGTGCAGTTAGTGGAAGAAACGGCAACCATCTTGGAAGATCGGATTATGAACGGGGACTGCGATATTATTATCATCAACGCCAGCAATGAGAATGCCAACCTGACTTATGACAAGATTGGTACCGAAGAAATCTTGGTTGCTCTCCCCCATGACCACCCTGCGGTCGCTACTGCAGTAGACAACCCGGATTCCAAGTATCCGATGATTGACCTAGCCGATCTTAAGGATGACCGTTTCATTGTGTCGACAAATGATACGAAGATTAGTCGGGAGATGGATAAGCTCTTCAACCAGGAACATTTCCATCCCGCACGTACTATCAAGACCAATAACATTCAAACAGCCGTTAACTTAACCATCCGGGGTTACGGGGTTTCCTTGGTTTATGAGAACCACTACCGCAATCTCAACCTGAAACAAGAGAATGCGCCGCGTCTCTTCTCTTTCTCCTGCCCAAGCTCTAAGTCCGATGTGATCATCGCTTACCGTAAGGGGATGCCCCTGCCTAAGTATATGGAAGATTTCATCGAATTAGCCAAGAAAATTTTCTCTACTGCCCTGCAGTTTAATTAATTTTTAAACTTTTTATAAGTAATATGACTTGTCATCCCCAGGGAAAACTAAGATAATAGCTCTATAGTAAACGATTTAGGGGGGCAAGTATGCGTCAAAATCTTACACGTCTTCTGGGAGTGGTCCTGATTGTGATTGGACTTTTCTTCCTTGGCCAGCACTATATTAGTGGCTATCAGATCCAACAGAATCAAAACGACGTTGCCATTGAGAATATGACGGCCGATCAGTTGAAGGATAACCAGGCCAAGGACGCGGTCTTTGACCATAGTGAAATCCGCAATGTGAGTGAGAAGGAAGTTCGTGAATCACGGGAGCGGATTAAGAATGGTTATGCTGATGTCAATGTCATTGGTGCCTTGGCCATGCCGGATGCCGATGTTAAGGTTTCCATTATGAAAGGGCTGAGTGAGGATGTGCTCTTGTCAGGGGCAGGTACCTTCTATCCCGACCAGAAGATGGGGGAAGGGAATTACCCACTGGCTAGCCACAATATGAATGTGGTCCAAAAAGGCCTCCTTCTCTCACCAATTGTTGATAATGCTCAAGTGGGTCAAAAGATTTATATGACCGACTTGGAGAAGATTTACGTCTATGACACTTACTTTGTCGAAGATGTGCCACCGACTCGAGTGGACCTGGTCGACCCCAATCTCTTGGATCCCGAGACCCAGAAACCAATTATTACCCTGATGACCTGTACGGATGATGCAACAGAACGTCGGATTGTCCAAGGTCGTCTTGTGGAGACCCAGGATTTCAGCCAGGCTAGTCCTGACTTATTAGCACTCTTTGAGAAGGATTAGATTAGAATTTAGCCTCAGCTTAGCTGGGGCTTTTTGTTTGGAATTAAAGTGTGCCAGTGAGCATGCCTTGCGCTTTTGAATTTAGCTATTGAATGAAGAAGGATCAAAAATAGTTTTCGCCGTTTTTTAATACTAGTAAATGGGAAAGCGAAAAACTTGGATTAGTGAGTTATGGTATAATTGATTGAAATAAATTTTTAAGAATTCTATAAGTTAAGAAGGAGCGTTGAGCTTATAAATGAAGAAATATGTGTTTAGTTTACTCGCGCTAGTTTGCCTAGGAGCCTGTCGTCCTGCAAGCACGGAAGAGGGAACGGGCCAAGCTAGTCAAGCAGAGACGGTGAACAGTGAAAGTTCTAGTCTTGTTAAAGAGGCATCGTCTCAGCTGTCAGAAAGTAAAGAAGCCCCTAAGGCGTCCCAGAAAGCAGCTGAGCTAGAGTCCTATGAAACGGTCTTGGCTGACTGGCGCCAGGCTTTGGAGACGGGGGAAGCTAAGCCTGGTATCGATTCCCACCAAATTCAAGTCGATCCCCAGGTCATGTCCTATACCTTATACGACATTAACCAAGACGGTCGGTCAGAGCTCTTGATCTATAACCATGACCAAGAAAACTTGATTCAAATTTACAGCCTAGCTGGCGATCAAGCCCAAGCTCTCTTCGATGACCCATCGATTGGCTATCGCAGTCAGTTGAGTCTGCTTCAGAATGGTGAGATTCTCCAGGAAGGGTCAGGCGGAGCGATGGATCATGTCATTCAACTTTTCACCTTGGATGACCAAAGTTCCCAATTAGACGAGTTGGGAGAGATGCGAATCAAGAAGATGGAAGATGACAGCGACAAGGTGGTCGCCCAAGAAGGTCGGCTCAGCCCAGAAGTCTATGAGCAAAGTAAGGGCCAAATAATTGATTTATCCAGGCTAGACTTCAAGCCTCTGATAGCATCAGGGCAGGGACAAGAGGCGCAAGAGGAAACTAGCGGGTCTGCTGACTATCCTTATGCGGTTGATGCGGAAGATCTGGCAGGGACCTACATTAGGGGAAATGGTTTTCTAATTAATGGGGGCATGGGGCGGATGACCATCTACCCCGATCAAAACCTGCTCGTCTTCCACCAGACAGCGGTCGATGGGCGAAAACAAGAAAGTCGCTTCCGCATCCGTATTGACCAGGTGCCTACCCAGACCATCCAGACTTTTCGTGAAGGCCAATCTTGGGATGACTTAGCTGAGATTAAGGTCAATACGGCTATCTATTTAGAAGAATTTCTAGGAGGGGATGAGGCACATGCGGATAAGGAAACGAGTTACAACGGTGACACCTTCTATGCCTACCGTCGAAAGACCGGTCAGTTAGCCGTCTCCAACCCAAATTATTATGTGGAGTCGCCTTATAAGACTTCAGATATTTATCTAGAATACACTGAGGAATAAAAAGAAAAGCAGCCCCAGTCGACGTCTACAAGTCGTTTGGAGCTGCTTTTGTTTTTTTCTAGCTTTCTTTTCCTAATAGGTCGTCAAAGCCTTGGGGCAGGAAGGGACGGAAGTAGTCGGTTTGGAAGTCGAGGGCTTCTTTGGCGACGGTGGCTAGGCGGGAATCCTGGGACTGGAGGAAGTGGCGGATCCAGTGGAAGTACCAGGTCTTGTCGGCCTGGCCTTGGAATTCTTCGAAGAGTCGGGCTAGTTGCTCGGGACGCTGGACAGCGATAAAAGCGGCATTGGCCCGGTGGTAGGTTCGCATAGGTGGGGCGGGCAGGGCAAAACCCCGGGATTCGAAGTGTTGGATAAAGTAATCGAAATTAGGGGCGAGGTCCATCCACTGGTCAGTTTCCAGGTCCCGGTAGCGGACGCTAGGGGTTTTGGCTAGGCCGCGCTGGTCACGTTCCCGCTTGTCATGGGGGTCATAGTCCAGGAAGACGATTCGGTCGCCATCTTCATAGATAATTAGGCTGCTTTTAGGCAGACTATCCCGGTGCTTGAACTGGTCTTGGAAGGCCAGACTAGGAATGAGATAGTCCTTACGAACAGCTTGGGGAAGCAAGCCAGCCAGGTAAGGGATATAAACGGCGCTCAGTGAATCTGAGGTGGGGGCAGAGGTGGGATAGTAAGATTTTGAGGTATAGCCGCCATTCTGTTGGGTGAGGAGTTGGTGGTAGCTAAGCGGCAGGTCCTCTACCATAATCTCCCCGTAGAGGGGGCTAGTGGGCAGGTAGGTGAGTTGTTGTTTTTGGAAGGCTAAGCCAATCAGATGCATGTTCTTCGCTCCTTTAAATACGTACAGTCCCTCCCATCTTAATATAAGCAGCTAAAGAAAGTAAAGCTTGAGATCTATCCTGGCTTGTGTTTTTAGGCTTTTTAGTTAAAGCTTATAGTTTTTTGTGGGGGGAATATGCTATCATTAAGGGGTATGATAAGGAGGTGGGGACGTGATTGAGAATTATATTTATATCTTAGTAGATGAGGTATCCAACCATGTGTTATCGCGCGGTTTGGGCCTGGCCTACTTGCAGCGCAGTATGAAGAAGAAGCCGCAGAACTTACTGATTCTATCTTGCCAAAAAGATTATGGCCAAGCGGATGACCATACACATTTTAAGCTCATCCGGGGCGAACGGAGTGTCCAAGATTTCTTAAGTGGGCAGAGTCGCTTAGCTTTTCCAGATACTAAGTGGGTGGATTATTATTCCCAAGAACTCCTGCACCAGCTAACACCAGGTGAAATTGCAGAACTATTGTATTTAGGCCATGTGAACCGCCACCTGCACTCGCCATTCTTCTATAAGTTGCAAAATAATTATGTCTTCTTGCCCATGGCCAATGGGATCTTGAAGACTTACTACCGGGATGTCAAGGAGTTTTACTTCCAGCTGGCCAATGTGATTCGCGACAAGCTCTTGGCCCAACGTCCTGAGCGCCGTTCCTTGTTCGGCTGGCGGTCACATAATCCCGGCGAAGAGGCGAAGGTTCCCTTGCCTCCCATGGCAGTCATGCAGGAAATCCGTCCGCTTTTAACGGAAGGGGTTATCTTTGACTTTAGTCAGCTCACTTGGCGGGAGGACCAAGCGATGGCGATCCCTCTCCTGTTAGCGGAAGACCAAGTTGATGATATTCTTCAACGCAAGCAAACCGTTCTTTTAGCTAAATTAAGCTATTCAATGAAAGATAAAAAATGGGCATTTGAGCGCATCGCGGATGCCAACCTATTTGGAGGTTAAATTATGAGAATTGTACTACTTTATGGTGGGGACAGCGCGGAGCATGATATATCCGTCTTAACGGCTGCTTCCATCCTCAAACATTTGGATTATAAGAAGCACCAAGTTCAGCCTGTCTTTATTGACCGGGAGGGGCAGTGGATTGCTGGTGAGCTGCTTGAAGAATACAGCCTCAGTGAGGATAGCATCCTCTATCTCGAAGCCAGCGACCAACAACACTTCTACCGCCAAGGTGAAGCTGAAATTTCTCAAGGGCTTGCTGTTGTTCCGACCGATGTTTTGACCAAGGATAGCCTGGCCTTCCCTGCCCTGCATGGACCGAATGGGGAAGATGGTACAATCCAAGGCCTCTTTGAAGCACTGAATGTCCCTTATACCGGGGCAGGTGTCCTTGCTTCAGCGGCAGGTATGGATAAGATTATCTCCAAGCAACTCTTCCAACAAGCTCAGATCCCTCAGGTGCCTTTTGTTGCTTTGACTAGCTACCAGTATGAGACCGAGCGCAGCGAAGTAATTGCCCGCATTGAGGGGCAGTTAGTCTATCCTGTCTTTATCAAACCTGCCAATATGGGGTCTAGCGTAGGAATTACCCAGGCCCAGGACCGGGATGCCTTGCTCCAAGGCCTAGAAACAGCCTTCCATTATGATACCCGGGTAGTGGTTGAACAAGGGATTGAAGCTCGGGAAATTGAGGTGGCTGTCCTCGGTAATGAAGAGGTTCAGGTCAGCCAACCTGGTGAGATTGTCAAGGACCAAGGTTTCTACGACTATGAAGAGAAGTATATTAACAACAGCATCGAGATGGCGATTCCAGCCGACCTCCCAGAGGAAAGCGCCCAGGCTATCCAAACCTACGCCAAGAAGGCTTATTTAGCCATTGATGGCTCAGGTCTCACCCGCTGCGATTTCTTCGTGACCCACAACATGGATATCTATATCAACGAGGTCAATACCATGCCTGGCTTCACCCAATTTAGTATGTATCCTTCTCTCTGGGCAGCTTCAGGCTTGTCTTATGAAGACTTGCTCGAGAAATTACTTAACCTGGCCCTAGAGCGCTTTAATAAAAAACAAGGACTAGCCAACCAATAGGATGTGTGCCATGAAAAAATTAGCCTTAAATGAAATTGCTAAAGCTGTCCAAGGACAGGTCCAAGCAGAAGACCCCGACGCGGTCTTGCTTGACCATGTTGTTTTTGATGCTAGACAAGCCCAGCCTGGGAGCCTCTTTGTTCCCTTAACTGGGCAACGCGATGGCCATGACTTTGCCCAACAAGCCCTAGACAATGGGGCGGTGGCTGCCTTTTGGTCCAAGGATCCAGCCCAGGCTCCTGCCGGCTTGGCCTTAATCCAAGTGCCCGATACCCTGGCTGCCCTCCACGATTTGGCAGCTTACTACTTGTCTTTGGTCCAAGCTAAAGTCGTGGCGATTACCGGTTCATCCGGTAAGACGACCACCAAGGACATGACAGCGGCCTGCCTATCGGTGGCCTACCGGGTCCACAAGACCCAAGGCAATTATAATAATGAAATTGGCCTTCCGATTACTATCTTAGAGATGCCAGAAGAAACGGAAGTCCTTGTTTTAGAAATGGGGATGTCTAATTTTGGTGAAATCCGTGAATTGAGTCTCCTAGCTCAGCCCGACCTGGCTGTGATTACCATGATTGGTGAGGACCACCTGGAATTTCTGAAGACCAAGGCCAATATCGCCAAAGCCAAGCTTGAAATTTTGGACGGCTTAAAAGAAGGGGGCAGCTTCATCTATCCTGGGGAGGAAGAGCTGATTACTTCTCAATTAGGGGATATTCGAGAAGACATCGAAACCCTGTCAGTCGGTTTAACGGAAAACCAGGATATTTATGCTCTGGATATTATTGTGGACCAGTACCAGACCCAATTCAGCAGCAACCTGTCACCAACCGTTCAGTTGACAATTCCGGTTTCGGGCCGTTATAATGTTGTGAATGCCTTAGATGCCTGTGCGGTCTCTTACCGCCTGGGCCTGTCGATTGAACAAATCCAGGAGGCCCTGGCTAATTTCCAAATGACGGCCAATCGGACAGCCTGGATCGAAGGCATTAATGAGAGTCAAGTGCTGGATGATACTTACAATGCTAGTCCTTCAGCGATGAAGGCTGTGATTAGTAACTTCGTCCAGGTTCCGCGGGCAGGTGATGCCCAACAAGGGCGCAAGCTCTATGTGCTAGCTGATATGTTAGAACTAGGACCAGATGCAGGCCAGCTCCATGCCAGCGTAGCGGATGTCTTGACCCTTGAAGACCAGGACCAGGTCTTACTCTATGGCTTGGAGATGGAAGCTCTCTATGAGCGCCTCCTAGCTGCCGGTCAAGCCCGGCCAGACCAGGTGCATTATTTTAAAGAAGATAAAGCGGCCCTCATTGCTTGGTTGGAAGACCATACCCGCCACTATGACCAGATCCTGGTGAAGGGGAGCCATGGGATGGGCCTTCTGGAAGTAGTTGAAGCCCTCCGCCGCCTAGATATAGAAAGCCAAGCTAAGGAAGATTAGCTCAGCAGCCTCTGTCTCGCCACACAGCCCTCGACAAGCTGCCCAAAGAAAACAGTCGACTGGTCGGCTGTTTTTTTACTAAAGGAGTAGAATGACTCCTACAAATATAATCCTTAAGAATGAAATACGGAGGAATGGAATGAAATTTACAGAAATGGGCTTGAGCCCGCAATTATTAAAAGCTGTCGATAAGATGGGCTTTGAAGAAGCCACACCGATTCAATCAGAAACGATTCCCTATGCCTTAAAAGGACGGGATGTCCTGGGCCAGGCACAGACGGGGACGGGGAAGACGGCCGCTTTTGGCCTTCCCCTCTTAGAGAAGATTGATCCCTATGCTAAGGAAGTTCAAGCCTTGGTTATCTCGCCAACCCGGGAATTGGCTATCCAAACCGGGCAAGAACTCTACCAATTAGGTGAAGAGAAACGGGTCCAATGCCTGACAGTTTACGGCGGTAGCTCGATCCAACGGCAATTACGCCAGTTGGAGAAGAAACGGCAAGTGATCGTGGGGACGCCTGGTCGTTTGCTTGACTTGATTCGTCGCGGGAAGTTAGACTTGTCCCACATTCAGACCCTGGTTCTCGATGAGGCGGATGAGATGCTTAATATGGGCTTTATTGATGACATTGAAGCGATTATTGCTAAGACGCCAGTAGACCGGCAAACTCTGCTCTTCTCGGCGACCATGCCCAAGGCCATCCAACGTATTGGGGAGCAATTTATGCAGGATCCGATCCAGGTGAAGATCAAGGCCCAAGAGATGACGGCCGACCTAATCGACCAATACTTTACTCGCTGTCGGGAGAGTGAGAAGTTCGATGTCTTGACCCGCTTCATTGATGTCCAAGATCCTGTCCTAGCCATTGTCTTCGCACGGACCAAGCGTCGGGTGGATGAAATTTCGCGTGCCCTAATTGAGCGCGGCTATACAGCAGAAGGCCTCCACGGGGACTTGAATCAAGACAAGCGGTCCATGTTGCTCCGACAATTTAAAGATGAGAAGCTGGATATCTTAGTGGCAACAGACGTGGCAGCCCGGGGCTTGGATATTTCTAATGTGACCCATGTCTATAACTTTGATATTCCATTGGACCCCGATAGCTATGTCCACCGCATTGGTCGGACGGGTCGGGCAGGCCGCCAGGGGGTTTCAGTTACCTTTGTTGGTCCAAATGAATTAGGTTACTTAAGAACCATCGAAGACCTAACCAAGAAGAAAATGATGCCCCTGCGTCCACCATCGGCTAAGGAAGCTTTCAGCGGGCGGATCAACCAGGCCTTAGAAGAGGTTAAAAAGCTGACCGAAGAGGCCGATCCTTCTTACTACCAAGAAGCCATCGACTACCTCTCCGCCCACTACAGTACGGACAAATTGGCCCTAGCAGTCCTCAGCAGTTTAACCAAGGATCCTAATGAGGTTGAGGTTCGGATTACACCGGAACGGACTCCGCGCAAGAAGTCGGGCGGACGCAAGCGCAAGGGGGCGAAGCAAGGCAATCATAAGCGGTCTTACCAACAACATGATAAGAAGGGTAAGAAGAAGTCCTACCAAGGCTCCAAGGGCCATCCAAAAGGCAAGAAGCGGGGCTCACGGAAGAAAGCCTCCTTTGATATTCGCTAGGAGGCAAGCTGTATGATTATTGGAATTGGCACGGATTTAGTTGAAATCAAGCGGATAGACCAGGCTTGTGCTAAACAGGGCGACCGCTTCATTCAGCGGGTTCTAACAGAAGAGGAGCTAGCGATCTTTCAAGCCTTCACTTCTTCTCAGCGCCAGGCGGAATTTCTAGCGGGGCGCTGGGCAGCCAAGGAGGCCTGTGCCAAGGCTTGGGGGACGGGTATCTGTAAAGAACTTTCTTTCCAGGACATGGCTATTTTGTCAAATAAAAGCGGTCAGCCCCAGCTCTTTTGTCTTAAGATTCCTTACGCTATCCATCTCTCGATTACCCATACTGCCCATTATGCCAGTGCTTATGTGGTCATTGAAGACCGAAGACCTGAACTTAATTAAAAACAATAATTGTTTATCGTAAAGATTGAAAAATAACGTATCGAAAGCCTTAGCTGAAAAGGCTTCGATGCGTTATTTTATTTTTAATTATAAATACTAAAACCAACAATTAAGCTGGACTCGGCCTGATTAGTCGCTTTTGCTGCTTAGTTTGTTACAATAAACTTAAGAAAAAACGGAAGGGACCGAAATTATGATTGAATTTAATAATGTCAGTAAGGTATACCCAGGCAATGTCCACGCCTTGAAAGATGCGAATTTGACCATCCAAGACGGAGAGTTTGTCTGCTTTATCGGCACCTCAGGGAGTGGGAAGACGACGGCTCTGCGGATGATCAACCGTATGCACGATCCATCCGAGGGGGAGATCCTTATTGATGGTCAGGCGACCACTTCCATGAATGCAGTCGATATGCGGCGCAAGATCGGCTATGTGATCCAGCGTATTGGGCTCATGCCCCACATGACTGTCTATGAAAATATTGTGACTGTCCCCCGGCTCTTGAAATGGGACGAAGACCGCTGTCGGACGGAAGCGGAGAAGTTGATGAAGCGGGTAGAACTTCCCCTCGACTATCTGGACCGCTATCCGAGTGAATTATCCGGTGGCCAGCAGCAGCGGATCGGCGTTATCCGTGCCTTGGTGGCTAATCCGAAGATCGTCTTGATGGATGAGCCTTTTGGGGCCTTAGACCCGATTACCCGGGATGCCCTGCAAGAATTAGTTAAGGAATTACAGCGGGAATATCACAATACCTTCATCTTCGTGACCCATGATATGGACGAGGCCTTGAATCTGGCTGACCGTATCGCCATCTGGGACAAGGGGAACTTACTCCAGTACGACACCCCAGAGGAAATCTTGCGCCATCCAGCAGATGATTATGTGAAGAGCTTCCTGGGCGAAGACCGGCTCTTTGAAGCCAAGACCCAGTATATCCAAGTCAAGGATGTCATGAATGACAAACCCCTGTCCATCAGCATGGGCCAGTCGCTCAGTGACGCCTTGACTCTCATGCGGGACAGCCATGTGGACAGCCTCTTCGTGGTGGATGACCGCAAGCGGCTCAAGGGGCAGATCAGCATTGAAAATATTATGAATGCCAGAGATATGGAAGCTAGCGTGAGTGATGAAATGGTCAGACGTCGGGGCGTCCAAGAAGATGCCCTCGTCCAAGATACCATCCAGCGCATCCTGAAAGCCAAGGTGCAAAACGTGGCGGTTGTTAACCGTGAAGGACAATTGACGGGGATTGTGACCCGGTCTAACCTGGTTAATATTGTCTATGAAGTAATCTGGGGCGAGACGAAAGCGATTGAAGGAGTTGAGATCTAATGGCAAACTTCCTAGCTGAAAACGGCCAAGAACTCATTAATTTGACCCTTCAACACCTGCTCTTGTCGGTGGTTTCTCTAGCCTTGGGGATCTTGATTGCGGTGCCTTTGGGGATTCTTCTCTCCCAGCACCCTAAGATCGCAGGGGGCGTCATCAGTGTGGTCGGCGTCCTCCAAACCATTCCTACCCTGGCGCTCTTGGCCTTGATGATTCCTATTTTTGGGGTGGGACGTTTGCCCTCCATTGTGGCTCTCTTTATCTATTCCCTCCTGCCCATCCTCCGCAATACCTATCTGGGGATGACCTCGGTTGACCCAGATCTCTTGGATGCTGCCAAGGGGATGGGCTTGACGGCCTGGCAGGTTATTAAGGGCGTCCAGCTCCCTCTCGCCATGCCGGTGATTATGGCAGGGATTCGTTTGTCAACGGTCTATGTGATTGCCTGGGCCACCCTGGCGGCCTATATTGGCGGTGGGGGCCTTGGTGAAATGATCTTTAACGGCCTCAACCTCTACAAGCCAGACCTGATTATTGGGGGAACGATTCCGGTCACCCTGATTGCGGTTTTGGCAGACCTTTTGATGAATTATCTGGAAAAACTAACCCAACCCCAAACGACCTCGAAAGGAGCTGGTGAAGATGCGTAAATTCTTAAAGACAGCCTTCACCCTGGGGCTGAGTCTATTCCTATTAGCAGCCTGTAGCCTACCTGGACTCGGGGCTTCGACTTCTGAGGATGAGATTGTTATTACGGGCGGTATGTCGACCGAGATGCAGATCCTCGCCTATATTGTGGAAGGCATGTCCAACCACTATATCGACGTGCCAACCAAGGTGATCTCTAACCTCGGCTCCTCTTCCCTCAACCACCAAGCCCTGATGAAGGATGATGCTAACGTTTCAGCGGTCCGCTATACCGGAACCTCGGTAACTGGGGAATTGGGGATGGAAGCCATCACTGACCCTGAAAAAGCTGCAGAAACAGTAGTCAAGGGTTTTGACAGCGAATTTGACCAGAAATGGTACCCAACTTACGGTTTTGCCAATACCTATGCTTTCATGGTGAGCCGGGACAAGGCTGAAGAATTAGGACTGGAAAAAGTTTCTGACCTGGCCCAATATGCGCCTGATCTAAAGGCAGGGGTGGACTCTTCCTGGTTGAGCCGGGAAGGGGACGGTTATGAAGACTTCAAGCGGATTTATGGCTTTGATTTTGGCCAGACGCTACCTATGTCGATTGGCTTGACCTATTCAGCGGTAGCCAATGATGAAGTGGATGTCATCTTGGGTTATTCAACGGATGGGCGGATTATTTCCGAAGACTTAAAAGTTTTGGAAGACGATAAACAGCTCTTCCCACCCTATGATGCCAGTCCTGTTGCAACCTACCATATCCTAGAGGTCCATCCTGAACTAGACAAGGTCTTACATAAGTTAGAAGGGACCATCAATGAAGAAACCATGCAGAAATTAAACTACCGGGCAGATAACTACCTCTTGGAACCCAAAGTGGTTGCTGATGACTGGTTGAAGGCCCATAATTATTTTGAAGACAAGGCACCTGAATTAAAGCCGATTGAAGATACTGTGGGGGGTGACTAAGATGACCGATATGACACAATTAAGTCTATTAGAACAGCTGAGCGTCTACTACCAGGAAAACTTAAGCTATGTGGTGGGACAGTTCGGCCAACATTTCTTAATGGCCATCTATGGTGTTCTTTTTGCGTGCTTGGTCGCCATCCCACTTGGCTTCTACATTGCCCGCCACCATCGCTTGGCAGATTGGGTACTTGGTTTGGCCAATCTCATCCAAACCGTGCCCTCACTAGCTATGCTGTCCGTTCTGATGCTGGCTATGGGATTAGGGAGCAACTTGGTGGTCTTAACCATTTTCCTTTATTCCCTCCTCCCCATTCTCCGCAATACCTATACGGGGGTCCGCAATGTGGACGCCGATATTATTGATGTTGGGATCGGCATGGGGATGACCAAGCTCCAGATTGTCTACAAGGTCGAGCTTCCCTTGGCTATGTCGGTGATCATGGGGGGCGTCCGCAACGCCTTTATTACAGGGATTGGGATTGCCACCATAGGGACCTTTGTTGGGGCAGGGGGTCTGGGCGATATCCTCTTCCGCGGGGTCAATGCCTCAGACGGCACGAGTATTATCCTCGCTGCTGTCATCCCCATTGCTCTCATGTCGATTGTTGCCGATTGGGGCTTAGGTCGGATCGAAAAAAGTTTAGACCCTAGTCAAAGATAGGAGGATGCCGTGGACTATCATTTATTACTTAAGATATTTAGCATTAACCTTATATATATCATGCTAAATACTATGCGCCTTTTGCTTTCCATGAGAGGTTACCGCCTGCCTGCCTCCTGCCTGGCAGTAGTTGAGATTACCATCTATGCCATTGGTTTGTCCATGGTCATGCAATACCTGGACCAGCCGGCTTATCTCTTGGCCTATGCCCTAGGTTTTGGGGTAGGCATTTACTGCGGGATGCTCTTAGAGGATAAGATTGCCCTCGGTTATGCTGTGATCCAGATTTTCATTGCCAGTGACAACCATGCCCTGGCTGAGGAATTGCGGAACCGCGGTTATGGTGTGACGGTCCAGTCGGGCTACGGCCGGGACGGGGACCGCTTGATCCTCACTATCTTGACGCCCCGGTCAACTGAGCGGAAGCTCTGCCGGACCATTGAAGAAATTGACGACCGGGCCTTCTATATCTCTTATGATGCCAAGTATATCCACGGTGGTTTCTGGACCAAGCGGGTGACCAAGCTGCGCGTCCAACGTGCCCATGAGGCTCTGGAAGACCAAGAGCCCCTGGATCCTCGGACAGAGCGGGTGAGTGAAGACGAGTTCGTTAATGATGAGATAAATAAACTATAAGTATATGATAAAAACCAGAGAAGGCTTCTGATCAGCTCTGGTTTTTTGTGGTGAAGTGAGACTAGTTAGTCGAGCTTGCAAGGCTCATTCGGAAGTCTTGAATGTGGCATAAAGTTTAGTAAGCCAGACACGCAGACTGTTATTAGGTGTTAGCAGTCAGCAAGCCACGATCTTTGTAGTTGGGGTCGCAGTTGCAGACTTGAAGTGACTTCCCCCAATCGGAACGTTCGGCTGAAGCCGTTCTTATCCGTTTGAGCTCCATTCATTCAAATCTAAGCAAGTCTCACCCCCTTGGTCTTGTCAAAGGGGCATAATTTCGCTATGATAAGTTCTGTGTTGTTCGAAACCCGCCAACATAAAAAAACTATGGGAGGAATTTTTATGCAAAGTAAACACAATCAAGCCCTGGTGGTTAATTCCTTAATCGCTGCGCTTTATGTCGCCTTGTATTTTGTGGCCCCGCAATTCGCTTATGGGCCGATCCAATTTCGTGTGTCGGAAGGGCTCAACCACTTGAATGTTTACCATAAGAACTACAAGTGGGGTGTCGTTCTGGGCGTTTTCTTGTCAAATTTCTATGGCTTTATGACGGGCCTGGGTTGGTATGATATTGTCTTTGGGACTGCCCATACCTTGCTTAGTTTCTTATTGTGCGACTGGGTCTATCGTTACCTGAAGACAGATAAGCAGAAACTCGCCGCAACGACTCTGATTTTTTCAATGATGATCTTTATTATCGCTTTTGAGCTGAACTTGGCCTTTGAATTGCCTTTCTGGGCGACCTACGCTTCTCTCTTTGTCAGTGAAGTGATTATCCTAGCTTTAACCGCTCCTCTGATCTATTTGATCAACAAACGATTAAATCTTGCTAAAATGTTTAACCATTAAAAATAAAGAAAGACACGCTGGCTAGGCGTGTCTTTTCTTTATGGGTGATGCTGCGCGAGGCAAGTTTGCGCAGGCTTGAGGAATGGCTTATTTTTTGCTTTGGACAAAGGCATCGTAGTCCTTGCTGGCTTGGTCATGGTCTGACCAGGCGGGGACATAGGTGCCATTGGAAACAGTTTTGATGAAGTCTGCCGTGTCTTGGCTTTGGAATTCATTAACAACCTTTTCTAGGATGGGGTCATCGGCCCGGTCGCGTTGGGTGACGATACAGACCTTGTAGATATTAGGCGTGGTTTTAGGATCTTCCACATAGATAGCTTGGTCCTGGCTGATACCGGCATCTTGAGCGATGGAAGCCCCTGTAATCATTAGATCAGCATCTTCCAGGCTGCGGGCGATCCCGTCTCCCTTCATCAGGATAAATTGAATATTCTTAGGGTTTTCGGCAATGTCATCCAGGGTCTTTTGCCCTTGACTATCTTTAAGCTTAATTAAGCCGGCACGCTCGATTTCCTGGAGGCTGTGGTCTAAGTTGACAGGATCATCTGGGATGGTGAATTTAGCGTTTTGAGGGACGTCCTCAACGGAATGAATTTCGGGATTGGCAGTGTAGATGCCGATCGGTGGGATATAAGAATAACCAATGGGGACTAGGTCAGTATTATGGGATTGGTTGAATTCGGCGAGGAAGGGGATGTATTGGAAGACATTGAGGTCGATATCATTTTCGGCAACAGCCATATTAGGTTGCACCCAGTCTGAAATGAGCTTGACCTCTAAATCGATTCCCTCCTTCTCCTTGAGTCGTCGGGCTGTATCCTGCCAGACTTCTTGGCTGAGCTGGTTGGAGACAGCTAAACTGACCTTCTTATGCTCACTTTCAGCAGTTTTTCCTTGTTGGCTACACGCTCCTAAAAAGAGGGCCAGAACGGCTAGGCCTAAGACCAAAGCCTTGCTTCTTTTCATCACAATCGACCTTTCTGTCTGTAGATTTATTGTCTCTAGTTTAAGCCCTTTCACAGGTCCCTTCAAGCTTAAAAGGAACAATCGATAGTAGCGACCTAGCTAAAAGGGGATAAAATCAATCTTTATCAAAAAAACAGAACAAATTTTGTTTCTTAAAAAGTACAAAATATGTATTATAATAAGCAAAAAAACTGCGCACTGACTGGCGCAGTTTTTGCTTATCAGATATTTTAGCGGCGGTTGGCTAAGATTGCAGCATTCTCTTCGACACGCTTCTTATTCAATGGATAGAGGAAGTAGAGAGAAAGGGCGAGTAAAATCGCGCCAACAGCTGGGGCTAGGCAGGTGATGTTGTAGATGCCCTGGGTAACCTCAGGCTCGAAGGCTGTGGCTGCAGAATAGCCGACGAGGGTCAGTAACCAACCGGCGAGACCAGATGAGGCAGCTTGACCCATCTTACGGGCGAAGGAATAAACGGAGTAGATCATACCGTCTGACCGTTCATGGGTTTCCACTTCGGTTTGGTCGATAACATCAGTGATCATGGCCCAGGTAATCAGCATGAAGCAGCCGATCCCAGAATAGGCTAAACCATAGAAGACAACAAAGACCCAGGCATTTGAAATTTGTAAGAAAAAGGCCAGGAGCAATACCGCAGCGGTAAAGAGAGCAGCGTAGATGCCCAATTCTTTACGGCCTAATTTGCTGGAGAGTTGGACCACAAAGGTGGATAAGATCAGGGTTGCTGCTGAACCAACGAAGGTTGCGGCGGCTTGGGCTTGGGTATTCCCGAAATAGTTAGGGAAGACGTAAGGGAGCATGGCGCTTAAGGTTAATTGGGTGAGCAGTAGGCAGATGGAAGAAACGACAATACCAATCAAAGCCTTGTTAGAGGCCAGTTGATGGACCATATCAATGAAGTCGAAGCGCTCGGTTTTCTGTTCGATTTTCACCCGTTCAGTTGTCATCTTGTAGCAGAGAGCATAGCAGATGACTGCCAGAATTGAACACACAGCTGCAGCAATTGCCATCCGGGTCCCTGAAAGTACTTGGGCGCCACTAGGATCGTTGTAGTAAACCACGAGTGGGAGGACAACCCCGATGAAAGTTTGGGCTAGGGTAGCGCCAATGGTTCGCCAGGTGGATAGTTCAGCCCGGTGCTTAGGATCTGCGGAAATGGCTGAAGCCATCGAACCAAAAGGAATATTGATGGAAGTATAGAAGACAGATCCCCATAAGATGTATGTGAAGATCATCCATCCGATCTTAAACCACATAGGCATATCCTGGAACCAGCTCGCATACATAAGGAAGGAAGCTAGAGCAACGGGACCAGCCATGCGGCGGATCCAAGGCAAAAACTTCCCAACTGGCGTTGGCTTGGTCCGGTCAACAATTTGTCCCATGGTCATATCTGTGAAGGCGTCCACAATCCGGGCACCGGCCATAATCCCGCCGACGATCCCACTGGAGACCCCCATAACGTCAGTGTAGAATTTCATCAAGAACATTGATGAAAGAATAAATGTAAAGTCGTTCCCGAAGTCCCCAAACATGTAGCCCAGTTTGTCGGACATTCCGAACGGCTTGGTGGCTGTTCTTTCTGCCACAATAATTCCTCCTTTAGACATAAAATAAAAAAATAAAGCATTTGTCATTATAAGAGAAAATAATAGCTTTGAAAAGGGATTTTGATCAAACATGTGAAATTGGCAACAAATTCTGAGAATTGTCAGGGTATAAGATGCAATTTAAAGAGTTGTTTCACATTTATTTAATGCTAAAAAGATAGTTATGGTAAGGCTTACAAAATATATTTGTGAAAAATCAACCGATATACAATATTGTTCGAATTGTTTGGAAACGGCACCATTGATCGAGGAGGGGAGGATTAGCGCTTACAAAATATAAGCTATTGACCAGGGCTAGAACTTGCATCTTTTGCTCCAGAGGTTCACTTCTACCCGCGCGCCCTCACACCCTGGAATAAAAAAGCACCTCCATAATGAAGGTGCTCTTATCTATTGAATAGCTGCTTATTTAACTAAGGAGTTTTAACCGCGGCGTTCAGCTAGGATTGCTGAGTTGTTTTCTACGCGTTTCTTGCTTAATGGGTAAATGATTAATAAGGATAGAGCAGATAACAAGAAGGCAATCGCAGGAATAGAGGTTGCGGCGCTATATAGTTTATCAATAACTTCCGCTGTTTGAACTTCTGCTCCTGATTGGTAACCGATAAAGCCTAAAATCCAACCTGCGCTGGCACCGGCAAAAGCTTGACCAATCTTACGGGCGAAGGAATAGAAGGCGTAAACCGTACCGTCGTCCCGGGTGCGGGTTTGGACTTCGATATCATCGATAACGTCAGTGATAATGGCCCAGATAATGGCATTGAAGATACCAAAGCCTAGGTAACCAATAGTTGAAATCACGATATAGGTCCACATACTTTCAGTGTGCATGAAATAAAGAACAGCGAAGGCGGCGGAACCGATTGAAACGCCGAGAATACCAACTTCTCGTTTCCCTAAGGCTTTAGCAAGAGCTGGCGCAATCGGTGCACCTAAGAGCAAGATGGATAATGGATAGATCACGTTAACTGTAGCTAACATGTCAGCATTTTCAAAGTAATTGGCAAAGAGGTAGTTGTTCATTTGGCCGATGCCTAATTGGGCAAAGATGAGGAAGAGGGCGGCAAAGATAATGCCCCAGAGTGAACGGCTCTTCAGTACCTTACCGAATGTACGTAAGGTTCCCATTAGTGAGCTGTCAGGATCGGAAGGAATCTCTACCCGCTCAGTTGTCATGCGGTAGCAGAAGAAGTAGAAGATAAGTCCCAATACTGAGAACACCCCAGCTAGGATGGTGAAAGTAGCGTCTGTCTTAACGATGTTGTTTTCGTAAATCATGAGGGGCACAATTGCACCGATAGCTAATTGGGCAATGGTTGCGCCAATGGTCCGGAAGGTAGACAGGCTAGCCCGGTGGTCGGGATCAGATGTAATGGCAGATGCCATAGAGCCATAAGGAATGTTAATGGCCGTATAAGTGAAAGATCCCCAAAGTAGGTAAGTGATGTACATATAAACAATCTTGAAGGTCATGGACATGTCTTGGAGTCCTGTTTGGTACATCATAAAGCTGGCTAGGGTTACAGGAATAGCAATCCGGCGAATCCAGGGTTTGAACTTCCCTTCGCTGGTTGGCTTGGAGACGTCAACAATCCGTCCCATGGTCACATCTGTGATGGCATCAACGAAGCGAGCGGCTAGGAATAAGTTCCCGACTGTTGTTGGGTTAATTCCCCAAACTTCCGTATAAAAGACCATCAGGAACATACTTTGTAAGATAAAGGTCATGTCGTTGGCTAAGTCCCCGAACATGTACCCCAGCTTATCACGCATGCCAAATGGTTTAGCATTTGTATTCATTTTTATAATTCCTTTCTTCATAACAAGTTTATACACTTAGAGAATAAATAATGGCAAGTGCATAAGAATAATAATATTTTCCTAAGTAAAAACTGCCTCCTTCTCAGTTGCTTAAGCGCTATCATTAATAGATAAAAATCAATAAATAGAACTAGCTAATTGCCAGTAAGAGTATTATATAAAATTTACTAAGTAAATGAAAGCCCTTTTAGGTAAAAAAATATGGAAAAAACATTTCCCGTTCAGTTTTCTTGCAAGGAAAGAGGAAAAGAGGGGCATATCGCTATCTTTTCGGGTCAGCTAGCTTATAAAATTATCATCAAATGAGAACATTATTGTCTTTTATGAGGGGAGGAGACAGGGAAAATAAAATAGAAAGCGCTTTTAAAAAAGCCCTTTCATTTTGGATCGGCTTGTGCTATAATTTTTATTGAGCAGTCGAAAGATTGCATCATCCTTTCATTTTTGTTTTTTCCTTTTTCATCTTTGCCAGCTTTGGCAAAGATGTTTTTTATTATTAAAAAAGCCGAGATTAAATCCCGACTTTAGATAAAAATATATACAAGTCATGAAGGAGGCTGGGACAAAAGTTCCGGCCTCCTTTTAAATAGCAAACATTTTTCAAAAAACTGCTCCAAAAGTCAGGCCTGACATCCACTTCACGAACTATGAGAAATCGTTGGTAAACGTTTTCTCATAGTTCGCGGACAGTTGCTATAGCTGTTCGACGCGCAGCGAGTTACAGATATAGTATGCGTTAGCTGGTTCAGGCCTGATCGACTTTTGTCACACTCTCTTCTAGTGAAAAGACTTATTTCTGCTAACTTGTCCTAGTTTCTAGCAAACTTTTATTTGGATCCTGATTGATCGTTTTGCTCACCCCGGCGTTTGGCTTGGGCGTCTTTTAGTTTTTGTGGGGTGACATCGGTCCCTTCAGGATCGACCACCTTGGTGTTCATGAGGACAGACCGGAAATTTTCCCGGAATTGCTTGAGGTATTGGCTCCGTAATTTTTCTTGTTCGGCTGCTTCTTCTTTGGTAAGCGTGCCTTCTTTTTTCTTTTTGGCTAATTCGTTGATACGTGGTAGTAATTCGTCCATGCTTAAACCTCCTTGTGTAGACTTTCTTCCAATATACTGGCTCCTGTCTGAAAATGCAATTCTTTTGCTTCAAGGGGATTTTCGTGCCTTTAGCAAAATTTGGTAACGCTTAAGCCCTTAATATGGTAGAATAAAAAAAGAAAAATAATTAAGAAGATGAGGGGAAAACATGATCCATTCAAAAAAACTTTGGTGGGGACTAGCTGGCGGCTTAGCTGCGGTCTTAGTCCTCGGTGTGCTTGCTTATAATGTCTTTTATGCGGCTAACTTCGGTGAGGAAGGAAGCGATACGAGCTATGAAACGGTTAAGGTAACGGAACAGGAACCGGTGACAGTTGATGGGAAGGCGAAGTTGAAGACCGACGATGCCTATTACTATAGCCGTGAAAAAGGAGACTTGGGTATTGTGAATGTTGCTGATGGCCAGCGGGTTAACAAGGGCGATGTTCTTTTCTCCTACCAACAAGCTGAGGCCCAGTATAAGATTGACGATACCAAGCGTCAACTTAACCGCCTCTATGACCAGCGCAACCGCCTGCAGAACCAGGCAGCCAGTCCCGTGGCCAGTGTCAACCAAGCCTTCGTAGCTAGTCCCTTAGTTTCGGGCCTTGGAGCTTATGTTGCGACACCCGTGAACTTATCAGGTGCTGGCGTCAGTGAGGGACAAGCGCCAGCTGCAAGTGACCCGAATTGTCCACCAGCTGTTAGTGGTCAAGCTGGCCAAGCAGCTATCCCAGGTGCAGGTAGTGACCAGGCTGTAGCGAGTCCGGGACTAGCGGGTCAAGCAGGGCCTGAAGCGGGAGAAACAGTGCTATCTGGTCTAGAAACAGGAGGCCAAGCAGGTGGCATGGGAGATCTTCCGGCGGCTGGTGGTCAAGCTGGTGTGGATGAACAAGTTCGCCAGCTCAACCAACAGATTGAAGACTTGGAGATCCAGCTCAACCGGGCCCAAGCCCAGACTGATAACCAGGTCAAGGCGCGGACGAGCGGTAAGGTCATCTATGACGCCAAGGGGATTACAGATTCGACTGTGCCTCTGGTGCGGATTATCAGTGACGACATTTCTGTGACTGGGACCGTTGGCGAGTATGACTTCTACTTGCTCAAGGATGGACGCAAGGTAGACCTGACTGTTCCAGCTAGTGGCCAAAAGACAACGGGTGAAATCATTAGCTATGAAAACTTGCCAGCAGCTCCTGGCGAAGCCCCAAGTCTTGGTGGAGATGCAGGTGCTGCTATGGCCGGTCAGGCTGCACAGGCTGCTGGGCAAGGAGGCGAGAGTCAATATCCGTTCACTGTTAAAGCTAAAGACAAGATCCAACCAGGCTTTAGCACTAAAGTTCACTTCAAATTACCTGGCTTTGTCCTCCCTAAAGAAGCCATTATAGAGGACAAGGGTAAGTCTTATGTCTTTGTCTACCGCGATGGCAAGGTTAAAAAAGTCGAAGTCACGACTGCCAAGCAAGGCCGCCAAGAAGTGGTAACCAAGAATATCAAGGCAGGTGACGAGGTCATTAAGAATCCTGAAGGCCTCCAAGATGGCCAAGAAATCGAATTGGCTGAATCAGCAGACAAAGCTGAAGCAGAAAGTAAAAACTAGGAGGCAGGGGCCATGGTAATTGAACAATCCAACCTTGGCCAGGCATTAGACCAGGCCGAGCCTTTATTTGAACTCAAAAATATCAACAAGTATTACGGCGAAGGAGAGAACCGTGTCCATGTCCTGAAAGATGTGAACTTATCCGTCTATGACGGGGAATTTATTACCGTCATGGGGCCCTCTGGATCGGGGAAGTCCACTTTGATTAATGTGATTGGTTTTTTGGATAACCAATTCGAAGGCTCCTATCTCTTTCATAATGAGCCGCTTAAGCAGCGGACGGACCAGGAAGTCTCGCATTTGCGCAATAGCTATGTGGGCTTTATCTTCCAGAGCTTTAACTTAATCCAAAATATGACGGTCGCCGATAACGTTCGGCTGCCCCTGCTCTATAGTGGCTTGAGAACCGGACAGACCCATGAACGGGTCCAAGAAGCCTTGGAACGGGTAGGTTTAGGAGACAAGGGCAAGTCCAAACCCTATGAGTTATCGGGTGGTCAGCGCCAGCGGGTGGCCATTGCTCGTGCCCTGGTTAACCGACCCAAATTTATCATCGCGGATGAACCGACCGGGGCCTTGGATACCAAGACCTCGCGGATGATTATGGATATCATTTCTTCTCTCCACCGCCAGGAAGGGGTAACCATCCTGATGGTCACCCACGATCCGACCCTCCAGGAATATGCGGACCGTCACATTACTATTGTGGATGGGGCTATTCATTCAGATGGAACAGATGTCATCATGCCCCAAGCCTACGAACAATTAATGGCAGGCGGCGTTCCAGCGGAAGGAGGGGACTAGATGCGTTTTAGCGAAATATTAAAGTCATCCCTGGCGACCATGCGGATGAACGGACGCCGGACCTTCCTGACCATGATTGGCATTGTCATCGGGATTGCCGCGGTTATTACCATCATGAGTCTAGGGAATGGTTTTCAAAAAGAAACGATGGATTCCCTGACGGATGATAAGGAAGGCCGGGTGAGCCAGAATTTACTCTTCCAACCGACTGATCAGAACTTCGATGCCTCGAAGACCAAGGTCTACACCCCACAAGATATCCAATTGGTCGAAGATTTCGAGGGGGTCATCGAGGCCAAGGTTGACGATGAAGACAATGGTATGCCGACCAATGTGACGGTTAAAATAGGCAAAGAGACCAAGTCCCAACCGGTCCGGCCTTTTAAGGAAACATCTGATAACTTGGTCGCTGGCCGTAATTTGAATCCGAGTGATTCAGAAAGTTATGCTCGCAATGCCCTTATCAGTCAGAACTTGGCTGAAAAATATTTTGGTCAGGCAAAGGAAGCTGTGGATAAGAATCTCAACATTAATGGTAAGAACTTTACGATTGTGGGTGTCTTTGACAGTCAGGGACCAGCCACGAATGAGAGCGTTGGCGCCTTCTCGATCAGCACTGGACCTGAAATCAAGATGCCAGAGAAGACCATGGAGATCTATAATCTGATTGATCGTGGCAGCCTGTCCCTCAAGGTTTATTTTGAGGAGGGGGTTGACTCCAAGAAGATTATGGATGACATTGTCGATAAGCTAAATTCAGAAGGCAGCAAGATGCAGAAGGGCCAGTACATGTTCTTCGATATGTCTAAGATGCTGGAAGGAGTCGGGGATACTTTGAATATGGTGACCTACTTCATCTCGGCTGTTGCCGGAATTTCCCTCTTGATTGCAGGGGTTGGGGTCATGAATATGATGTATATTTCAGTCTCTGAACGGACCCAAGAAATCGGTATCCGCCGCTCACTCGGAGCCACCCAGTCCAATATCCAAAAACAATTCCTCTTTGAAGGCATTGCCATCACCACAGTAGGGGGCGTGGTTGGCTACATCCTCGGTATCCTCCTGGCCCACCTCATCGCCAGTTTCCTACCCTTCGGCGCCTCCGTCGACTTTGGCACCGCCTTATTAGCCGTACTAATCTCTGTCCTCATCGGTATCGTCTTCAGCGTCTTCCCAGCCCGGGCCGCCGCCCAGAAGAACGTCGTTGATATTTTAAGGTAGGGTGTGAGCAAGAGCGCTTAGCTTTGGATGCTTGGAGTAAGCTGGAATAAGAGCAAGCCCTGCTTGCACGTTTCCAACTTGTGAAATCATTCCAAGCCTGCCAAGTCGAGCCCGACTACCCAGGGGCAGAGCAAGACCTAAAAAATAACTTCCAACGAACAGGCTAGCAAGCATAGGTTTTCTTGCTAGCTTGTTTTTATTATTAGAAAATTTTTTTAAAACGAGCAAGTTGCGAATAAGGGTCCGATTAGCAAGTTGCGGCAGTTGAACTTGCGAAGACAGGTCCAATTAGCAAGTTCGTGGCTGGCTACTTGCGAACAGGGCTCTCGATAGCAAGTTCGCCTTCACCCACTTGCGAATGACCTCTTCAATAGCAAGTAGCCGTTGAGGAACCTGCAAACAAGGCCTCCGTTAGCAAGTTGACCACCCAGTTCTTATAAAATAAGCTTTTACCAATAGAGGATTGCTCTAAAGTTCAAACCAGCTTTTCCTAAGAGCGTCTCTGCACATTGTTCAGGGGCCGGATATTTGCTACAATAAGAGCTGTGAATAGTCAAATTAGAGAGGGTGCTAAGATGCGTTTTTTAGCGATTGATAGTGCGACGCTATCCCTGAGCCTGGCCCTGCTTGAGGACCAGACCCTGATCAGCGAGATAACCACCAATACCAAAATCAAACATTCGACCCAGCTCCTGCCCCTGATCCAGACCATGATGGAGACAGTAGCTTGGCGACCTGAGGACTTGGAAGGAATTATTATTTCCAAGGGACCTGGCTCCTATACAGGACTTCGGATCGGGGTCACAGCAGCCAAGGTCCTGGCTTCCACCTTGGGGATTCCCCTATATTCCGTGCCTAGCCTTCTTGCCCTGGCTGCCAATGTTCGAGCCCAAAAAGCTTTGGTCTTGCCCTTCTTCGATGCCCGCCGGCAGACGGTTTTTGCGGCGGCTTACTTGAAGGATGGACAGGCTTGGACAGCTCTCGAAGAAGTTAAACACGGTGCTTTTTCTGACTGGCTGGCTGCTTGGGAAGACCGCTTAGATGACTATGACCAGGTTTACTTTATCAGCCCGGACCTGGCTAGCTATGAGGAGGACTTGGCGCCTATTTTATTCCGGCACGACCATTGTCACTTAGCAGCGCCGGAAGATCGGTTGATCTATGCTCACAAGATGGCCCAACTGCCTCTGACTTTAGAAGATGTGGATACCTTCCTGCCCGATTATGCCAAATTGGCTGAAGCAGAAGAAAACTGGCGGGAGAAAAACCCCGGTCATGATGGGGAAAATTATGTTGAAAGAGCAGATTAACCAATACTTTAGCTGGCTAGGCCACTTATTTAGGGCGCCCCAAGCCGACTTGTTGGACCGTATTGAAGTCCGGCAAGAAGAGCTGGTTCTGGCTTCTGGTTTAGCTTTCAGCCTGCGTCTATCCGACCAGACGGCCTTGAAGCAGATGGTTGACTTGGAAAAATTAGCTTATGGCAAGGTCATGTGGGGGATGAAGGATTTCTACCGGGACATGGTGGGGCGGCCGGATACTTTTTATCTCCAGGCCTTTTCCCATGGTATTCTCTTGGCTTTTATTGCTTGCCGGGAAGAGTCTGACCATCTCCATGTGTCTAATTTCATGGTGGCCCCTAGTTGCCAGGGCCAAGGTTTAGGTAGCTACTTATTGGAAGAAGCGAAGCATTTGGCCCAACAAGTTGGCCTCCAAGAAATTCAATTGGAGGTCCGCCAATCCAATAGGCAGGCCCAAGCTTTTTACCGGGCGCGGGGCTTTCAACGCTTGAAGACTCGGCACTTTTATTATCACGATAACCGTGAACACGCCGACTTGCTGGTCTGGTGCTTTGAGGAGGCTGACTCCAAACATGATTAAACGACTAGAGGCAGGGGTGGGACAAGAGCTTTGGATGGTTTTGGAAGCTGCTTATCCCCAGCCGCCGACTTGGACCGTTGAAGCCCTCGACCGCTTTCTCAGTCGCCCCCATGCCCAGGTTTTTGCCTATTATGAAGAAGAAACTTTACTTGCCTTGGCTCAGTTTCAGTTCTTAGCGGGTGAAGCTGAACTGCTGAATCTAGCGGTTTTGCCTGACTTTCAGCGGAAAGGCTTGGGAGAGACCCTCCTAAGAGAAGCAATCAGCCAATTGAAGGCCCTAGGGTTGGATCGTATGTTTTTAGAGGTGCGCGCAAGCAATCGCTCAGCCCAGGCCCTCTACCAGAAACTGGGCTTCGACCGGCTAGCAGTCCGTTCCAACTATTACCAGGATGGGGAAGATGCCTGGATTTATTGTTTATTAGTCTAAAGATAGAAAAGGTGAGAAGATGTCAGTAACCCTATTAGCGATTGAATCGAGTTGTGATGAGACTGGGGCTGCTATTATTCGTGACGGCAAGGACTGTCTGGCTAATATCGTAGCCACCCAGGTCAAAAGTCACATGCGCTTTGGTGGGGTGGTTCCTGAAATTGCCAGCCGCCACCATGTGGAACAAATTACACAAATTGTTGACCTAGCCTTTGAAGAAGCTGCTTTGACTTGGGAGGAAATTGACGGGATTGCGGTGACCAAGGGACCGGGTTTGGTGGGCTCTCTCTTAATTGGGATTACCGCAGCCAAGGCCCTAGCTTTTGCCCATGACAAGCCCTTGATTGGTGTCAACCATATTGCGGGCCATATCTACGCCAATCAACTGGTCCAAGCCATGGACTTTCCCCTGCTTGCCTTGGTGGTGAGTGGTGGGCATACGGAATTGGTTTATATGCCAGAAGATGGTGTCTTTGAGAAGTTTGGAGATACCCGTGATGATGCAGTCGGGGAGGCTTATGATAAGGTGGGGCGCTTGCTTGACCTGCCTTATCCGGGTGGCAAGCGGATGGATGAATTGGCCCAGGAAGGCCGCGATACTTATGCCTATCCCCGTCCCATGCTCGATGAAGATAATTTTGATTTCAGCTTTAGTGGGCTGAAATCGGCCGTTATTAACCACCTTCACAATGCTGACCAACGCGGGGAAAAGCTTGTTAAAGAAGATGTGGCGGCTTCCTTCCAAGCGGCTGCAGTTGAGGTTCTCGTTGAAAAAACCTGCCGGGCCCTGGATGAATATCCTGTTAAGCAGCTCTTAGTGGCTGGTGGGGTGGCGGCTAACAGTGGCTTGCGCCGCGAGCTCCAAGCGGCTCTAGCTGATCGCCATCCAGAAGTGACCCTTTACTTCCCGCCCCTCAAATATTGTGGCGATAATGCAGCCATGATTGGTGCGGCAGCCTATAGCCTCTACCAAAAAGCTGCCTTCGCTGATTTGAGCTTGGATGCTGTGCCAGGCTTGGATATTGGCGATTCTTAAAAAAATAGAACTAAAAACCACTCTCTTTACTCTTAGCCGAGTGAAGAGAGTGGTTTTATTTTGTATCTTGTTAATAGTGTAATCAAAGGGCCTACTTGCTTTCTGGTTCCCTGTTTGCTAGCTTGTCTCTTTAGGCTCAAGTCTCATTTGCCTACAATTGACTGAGCAAGTCTTCCCATTGGCCCATAAGTTCTTGGTGCTGGGCCTTGAGGGGTTCGAGTTGGGCGTTGAGCTCGAGGATTTGGGCGTTGTCTTGGTAGACTTCGGGTTTGGCCATTTCCTGCTCGATGGCTTGGATTTGTTCTTCGATTTGGGTGATTTCTTCTTCGCATTGGTCGACGAGACGCTGTTGGCGGCGTTGCTCGCGTTGTTTTTGTTTATTTTCTTCGTAGCTGAGCTTGCCTGAAGACTTCTCTTCGACTTTTTGGGCTGGGTCTTGACCAGTGTCTTGGGCGGCTTGCCGGGCTTCTTCTTCGGCCTTTTTGGCGAGGTAGTAGTCATAGTCGCCCAAGTAGAGCCTGCTGCCTTCTGCTGAGATTTCGAGCACTTCGGTAGCTAGGCGGTTGATGAAGTAGCGGTCGTGGCTGACAAAAAGCAGGGTGCCATCATAATCGATCAGGGCATTCTCTAGGACTTCTTTGGAGTCAATATCCAAGTGGTTGGTGGGTTCGTCAAGGACCAGGAAGTTGTCATGGTCTAAGGCGAGTTTGGCTAGTTCCAAGCGGGCTTTTTCGCCCCCGCTGAGGCCATGGACGGGCTTCTCAACATCACTTCCGCTAAAAAGGAAGCTCCCCAATATGGTCCGGATATCTTGCTCATTCATGCTAGGGTGGTCATCCCAGAGTTCGTGGAGGACGTCCTTTTTGGAGTTGAGATTGCCCAGCTCTTGGTCGTAGTAGCCTAGGCTCACATTGGTTCCAAGTTGGTAGTCGCCCTTTAATGGTGGGATTTGTCCCGTAATGGTTTTGAGCAGGGTAGACTTGCCGACGCCATTTGGGCCGACAATGGCCAGGGCCTTCTGTTTGCGTAAATCGATATTAATCGGATAGGACAGGCAAGCGTCGTAACCGATAGCCAGGTCATCGACCGTGAGAACGACATTACCGCTCGACTTTTCTGTAGAGAATTGGATACGGGCTGAGCGTTCGTCCTGTTGGGGCCGGTCCAGCTTGTCCATTCGTTCCAGTTGTTTGCGTCGGCTCTGGGCCATTTTGGTAGTGGAGGCACGGACCAGGTTGCGGGCAATATAGTCTTCTAACTTATGAATTTCTTTTTGTTGCTTCTCATAGGCCTTCATCTGGGTTTCCAGACGGACCGCTTTTTCCTTCAAGTAGAAGCTATAATTTCCGGCATAGTGTTCGATGCCGTGGTGGGTCATCTCATAAGTTTCATTGCTGACATGGTCGAGGAAGTAGCGGTCGTGGCTGACGATCAAGAGGGCTCCGGGATACTTGGGCAGGTAGCCTTCCAACCAGTTGAGGGTATCGATATCCAGGTGGTTGGTTGGTTCGTCTAGGATCAGGATGTCCCGCTTCTCTAGGAGCACCTTGGCCAGGGCCAGCCGGGTCCGCTGCCCACCGGACATCTGTGAAATAGGCTGGTCGTACATGTCTTCGGGGAAGCGGAAGCCGTGGAGGACCATACGGATCTCTGAATCATAGCTATAGGCATTGCGCTGGTTGATTTCTTCTTGGATTTGGTCATAGGTCTTCAGCGCTTGTTCATAGCGGTTAGGGTCTTGGATGACAGCTTCATCGGCCAGGACCATGGCTGCTTCATTAGCCTGGTCAATCAAGGCCAAGTCTTCTGCAAAGACGCTCTTCATCTCTTCATAGACTGTCCGTTCGCTGTTGACAGCAGAGTGTTGGTCCATATAGGCAATCCGGGTTCCCTTGCGTTGGGAGACGGTACCTTGGTCTGGACTCTCAATGCCCGCTAGGATCTTCAGTAGGGTCGATTTACCGGTACCGTTTCTACCGACTAGACCAATGCGACTGTTATCTTGAACTGTAATTTGAATGTCTTCAAAAAGGGTCTCAGCCCCAAAATGTCGGGCTAAATTGGAACCTTGTAAAAGAATCATTGTCTAGCCTCCTTCTAAAATACTATTCCTAGTTTAGCATAATTCTGCCATAGGGACGACTAACAAAATTTCGCTTAGATTGTGAAAAGCTTTGCAAAAATGACTTTATCCCTTAAAATAGACTTATGGTGTGCATAAAATAACTGAAATGAATATGAAGGAGCGATTCAATGGAACAAAGAAAATTAGTGAGCCGTCACTTAGAAGAAGTTGAAGTCGATGGCTTACGCTTCAAAGACCATAATAAAGATGGTCGAGTCAATCCTTATGAAGACTGGCGACTGAGTCCAGAAGAGCGAGCTAAGGACTTAGTCGGGCGGATGAATCTCCGCGAAAAAGCCGGTATGATGGTACTTATCGACAAGCCCATGGGAATTTCAGCTGAAGAAGGTGAACCAACCAGCCATGATGGGGTCATCAATGAAGCCGATAAGGAAATCCAGTATCCCCATCCTAAGCACGAGTATCCGACTTCGACGCTTTTGGAAGACTTCCAAATCCGGCATATTATCTTAAGAGAGAATGCCGAGCCGGAAGAGATCGTGACCTGGGTCAATACTATGCAGGAGATGGTCGAGGAAAGTCGCTTAGGGATTCCCTTAGTGGTTTTGTCTAACTCCAAGAACGAAAATAACGAAGCCGCTTTTAATGCAGAATCAGCGATTGGGCGCTTTACCCAATTTCCTGGTACCCTGGGTCTGGCGGCGACTCGCAATATGCCTTTGATCAAGGCCTTTGCTGAAATTGGTAAGCAAGAATTCTGGCACAACAATATCCGCAAGGGTTATATGTATATGGTAGATACCGCGACGGACCCCCGCTGGTTTAGGACTTCGGGAACCTTTGGCGAGAATCCGGAACAGATTTCAGAAATTGCTGAAACGATTATTCCTGTCTACCAAGGAGAGGACTTAGATGACCAGGGCGTTGCCCTCACCATCAAGCACTTCCCAGGTGGTGGTGCACGGGAGAATGGCTTCGACCCTCACTATGAAGAAGGGAAGTTTAATGTTTACCCAACTCCTAATAGTTTAGAGACCTACCACTTACCACCCTTCAAGGCAGCTATTAAGCACCAACCAAGCTCGATCATGCCTTACTATGCGATTCCTAGCCAGGAAAAATCCAACCTGCCCCAAGAACCCTTCCAAGCAGGTTTTGAAGAGGATGTTGCTTTTGCTTACAACCGCCAATTCCTCCAAGAGCTCTTGCGTGATGACCTAGGCTTTAAGGGCTATATCAACTCAGATACAGGGGTCTTGGATGCTTGTGCCTGGGGTGTTGAAGACCTAACTAAGCCGGAGCGGGTAGCTAAGATGCTCAAGGCGGGGACGAATATTGTCTCTGGGACCACAGAGGTTGAAGCCTTTGAGGAAGCCATGACCCAGGGCTTGGTCGACGAAGAGACAGTGAATGCCCGTTTGGAAGGCACTTTGAAGGAGCTTTTTGCTCTCGGCTTATTCGAGAATCCTTACCAAGATACTGACCAGGCAGAAGCTATCACCAATACGGAAGATAGCCGCGAGATAGCCTATCAGGCCCACCAGGAATCGGTGGTTCTCTTGAAGAATGACCAAGAGCTCTTGCCTTTGACTGAGGACAAGTTAGCGGGCAAAAAAGTTTATGCGGAAATCTTTACCAAGGTCTATAATGAAGAGGAAATGGCCAGCCGCCGCAAGCAAGGAATCTTCGGTAATACCGATGAACTGAACCAAGAATTACCAGAGCAGATTCGCAAGGCCTTCCCACAGATTGACCTGGTGACGGACTACCACGAAGCGGATATTGCCTTACTCTTCTTAGAACCAATCTCGGGTTCTTACTTCGAAGCCACTTCAGGCTATCTGGACTTACAGATCCACCAAGCAACCAACGTGGACCTCGACCGGGTGAAGGCCATCCAAGCAGCGGTTGACCATACGATTATTAACGTTAACCTCGACTTGCCATTTATCTTGGAAAATATTGAGCCTTTAGCTGATGCCTTAACTGCCAGCTTCAATAGCTTTATCCAGGCCATCATTGATGTCTATACAGGGGCCTGCCCTGCCAAGGGGAAACTGCCTCTCACTCTACCTGCCAATGATGACGTGATTGCGGTTAATGATGAAGGCATTTGTGCCTCACCAAATGATGTACCAGGCTACGATAAGGACAAGTATATGGACCGCGCTTATGCCTATCAAGATAGTGCGGGAAATAGCTACACTTATGGCTTCGGCTTAAGTTTAAATTAAAGTTTTAGATTTGCTCCAAAGTCGAAATCCTGGTAAAATATTCCTATTCTATTTTTCACAATTGAACAAACAGGGGGGATTCTAGTGAAAAAGATACCAAAGGCAACAGCTAAACGCTTATCAATCTACTATCGATGCTTGAAGAATTTCAAGGCAATGGGGATGGACCGTGTCTCTTCCGAACAGATTTCTGATGCGGTAAAAGTGGACAGTGCCACCATCCGACGTGATTTTTCTTATTTTGGGACTTTAGGCAAACGGGGCTATGGTTATGAAATTGATCATTTAATTGAATTTTTCAGCCGACTACTGAGCCAAGACCAGCTCACCATGGTCGCTCTGATCGGTGTGGGGAATTTGGGGAATGCCTTAATTTCTTATAATTTTAAGCAGTCAAACAATGTTCATATTAATGCCGCTTTTGATATTGACCCAGATAAGGTGGGGAAGATTCATGAGGGGGTTCCGATTTATAGTATGGACGAGTTAGTTGATCAATTGGAAGCGCGCCAGATCGATATCGTGATCTTGGCTGTACCAGGTCAGGCTGCTCAGAGTGTGGTGCCACAGCTTGAAGAAGCTGGCGTCAAAGGCATTTTGAATTTTTCGGCCAGCCGACTTAATGTTCCTAAAGATATTTTTGTCCAAACAGTTGACTTAGCTAATGAATTACAAACGCTGATCTACTACGTGACCAACCACTAAGGAGAAAAACTTTCTAGCCTAAAACGATCAAAAAAGTGCCTCAAAGGAGCCAAGTAGCTCTCTTTGGGGCACTTTTTGATTAATGGCTTTTAAGCCGACTTATCTGGTTTATAGATTTTTGATTCTCTGGTAGGCTCGAATTAATTGGATACTTTGGAAGATATCGTGACTTGCTAAGAGAATATTAATGAAGGGAAGGAAGGACCAACCGTTTTCACTGACTATCGAAATAGCCAGGGAGAGGAAGAGGCCAGCCAGGATGATTTTTAGCACAATATTCATGACTAGTGATTGTAAAGACATAGCAACACTCCTTTTTAATCTTGCATCGTAATATGTAATGTAACGAAAATATGGCTAAAAGACAAGTGAGATCAGCTATTTTGACGGAAAAATTTAAAGAAAGGCTAAAAGGTCAAAAAAAGTCAACAAAAGACTTGCATTCTAAAATAAAATGTTTTAAGATAATAAATGTAAGTTAGCACTTGAAAGTTGTGAGTGCTAACGATAAAAAGTGAATTGTTTTTTGGAACTGATGGAGGAATGTGAATTATGTTAAAACCTTTAAATGAACGTGTGATTGTTCAGCTTGAAGAACAAGAAGAAAAAACAACGTCTGGTATTATACTACCATCTGCAGCCCAAGAAAAATCCCAAGTGGGACGTGTTATTGCAGTTGCAGATGAAACAGAAGATTTCACAAGTCCAGTTAAGAAAGATGACCTTGTCTTATTTGAAAAATATGCCGGCAATGAAGTGGAATATGCTGGTGAAAAATACCTCATCTTAAAGGCGAAAGATATTGTCGCTGTCATTGAAGACTAGATCAAAAATTAAATTTAAAGATTGAATCATTACTTGTGTATCGAGAGGAGCATGAATTTTAATGGCAAAAGATATTAAATTTTCAGAAGATGCCCGTCAAGCTTTAGTGCGCGGTGTAGACAAGTTAGCGAATACGGTGAAGATTACCTTGGGGCCTAAGGGACGTAACGTTGTCCTCGAACAAAGCTATGGTTCACCATTGATCACTAATGATGGGGTAACCATTGCTAAAGATATCGAATTAGAAGACCACTTCGAAAACATGGGGGCTAAATTAGTCGCTGAAGTAGCTTCTAAGACCAATGATGTAGCTGGTGACGGAACCACTACTGCAACAATCCTAACCCAAGCGATTGTTCGTGAAGGCTTGAAGAATGTGACCGCTGGTGCTAACCCTGTCGGCGTTCGCCGCGGGATTGACGAAGCAATCCGGACAGCTGTTGAAGGCTTGAAGGAAAACTCTGTTCCAGTGGAATCTCAAGATGCCATTGCTAACGTTGCCGCTATCTCATCAGGTGACCAAGAAGTCGGCAAGTTAATTGCTGAAGCTATGGGCAAGGTTGGCGAAGATGGTGTGATTACCATTGAAGACTCTAAGTCTATCGATACGACCTTAGACGTGGTTGAAGGGATGGAATTCGACCGCGGTTACCTCTCCCAATATATGGTAACAGACAATGAAAAAATGGAAGCCAGCTTGGAAAATCCTTACATTCTCTTAACAGACCGTAAGATTTCAAATATCCAAGATATCCTTCCTCTCCTTGAACAAATCTTACAACAAGGTAGCCCACTGCTCTTAATTGCTGATGATGTGGATGGGGAAGCTCTTCCAACCCTAGTACTGAACAAATTACGCGGGACCATGAATGTGGTTGCTGTTAAAGCACCAGGTTTCGGCGACCGTCGTAAAGAAATGCTAGAAGACTTAGCTGTCCTAACGGGTGGTCAAGTGATCTCTGAAGATCTCGGCTTAGAATTGAAAGACGCAACCATCAACCATTTAGGTAAGGCTGGTAGCGTTACTGTAACCAAGGACCACACCACAGTTGTTGAAGGTGGCGGCAATAAGGAACAATTAGAACAACGTATTGCCTTAATCCGTAAACAAATCGAAGAAAGCACATCTGACTATGACCGTGAAAAACTCCAAGAACGCTTAGCTAAATTAGCTGGTGGGGTAGCCGTTGTTAAAGTCGGTGCCGCAACTGAATCTGAACAAAAAGAACGTAAACTCCGCATTGAAGATGCCTTAAATGCAACCCGTGCAGCAGTTGAAGAAGGTATCGTTGCTGGTGGGGGTACTGCTCTCATGAACGTTCAAGATAAAGTTGAAAAAGCAACAGAAGCGCTGGAAGGTGACGCTGCCACAGGTGCACGTATCGTGGCACGCGCCTTGGAAGAACCTCTCCGCCAAATTGTTGAAAATGCTGGCTTAGAAGGCTCAGTTATTGTGGAACGCCTCCGTTCTAAAGACCTAGGTATTGGTTTCAATGCCCAAAACAATGAATGGGTAGATATGATTGAAGCTGGGATTGTTGACCCAACTAAGGTAACGCGTTCAGCCCTACAAAATGCTGGCTCAGTTGCAGGCCTTATCCTCTCAACAGAAAGTGTTGTTGCGGATAAACCAGAACCAGAAGCACCAGCAGTTGACCCAAGTGCTATGGCTGGCGGCATGTACTAAGCCGCTGATTAAAGAAGAAGCAAGAACTCTCAGAAGGGGGTTCTTGTTTTTTACTTATAACTACAAATACCAAAAACTTTTCGAGTCGTTTGGCTTGAAATTTCGAAACTGAACTATTATCATAGAAGTATAAGATAAATTATTAAGTCAAAAGTATAAAAGAAAGAAGGAGATTTATTTTATGGCAAAATATGGTGTAGTTTTAGGTTCAATCCGTAAGAATTCATTTTCTGAAGCAATTGCAAAAGGATTAGTGGCAGGTTTACCAAGTGACGCTGAAGTGACCTTTATCGAAACGGCTGACCTTCCACTCTATAGCCAAGACTATGATGAAGCAGCTGAACAACCTGCTGAATATACACGTTTCCGTGATGAAGTGCGCGCTCAAGATGCTATTATCTTCGTCACACCTGAACACAACCGTAGCATTCCAGCGAGCTTGAAGAATGCGATCGACTTAGGTTCTCGTCCATATGGTTCAAGCGTTTGGGAAGGCAAGCCAGCTCTTGTTGCCTCACAATCACCAGCAGGTATCGGTGGCGCTATCGCTAACCATACCCTCCGTCAATCTTTAGTCTTCTTAGATATGCCTGTTATGCAACAACCTGAACTTTACATTGGGAACTCTGCTGACTACATCGGTGAAAACGGTGAAATTACAGCAGAAGATACCAAAGAATTCTTAGCAAGTGCTGGTAAAGCCTTCGCTGAATTCGCAGGAAAATTTATCTAAGCTAAGTTTCAATTCAGACTTCAAGAGGCTGAGACAGATGTCCCAGCCTCTTTTTAAATAGCGAACTTTTTTCAAAAACATGCTCCAAAAGTCTGGCCTGACATCCACTTCATGCAGGGTGTGAGGGCTGGCGGGAGAAATAGACCTCTGGAGCAAAGATCCAGAGAAGACTGAAGGTCTTCGGCGAATCTTTGTGAAGAAGACCTATTTCTGCCAGTCTGAACCCGACTACGAACTATTTGGAAATCGTTTACCAACGATTTCCCATAGTTCGCTCCACTGGTTCAGGCTTGATCGACTTTTGTCACACTCTCTTCTTGGACCCCTCTGACTTGAATTCTCTAGTCGGATACTTGATAATGGGAAGTGTAAACCCTTAACAGCAAGCTGAAGGAGGCTTTTTTGATGAAGACCTATCAAAACTATATTAACGGTGAATGGGTAGACAGCAAGTCTGGTCAATATACCGATGTCATTAATCCAACAAGTGAAGAAGTGATTGCTCAAGTTCCAACTAGTAATGCTGAAGATGTGGACGACGCTGTGGCTGCAGCTAAGGCTGCTTTTCCGTCTTGGAATGGCTTAGCTGTAGATGAACGCAAGGGCTATTTAGAGAAGGTGCTTGAAGGCCTTAAAGCGCATAAGGAAGAATTAGTCGATATTGTGGTTGAAGAGATGGGCGCCAGCAAGGCTTTTTCCCGAGATAACCAGGTGCGCAAATCGATCGGGGAATTGGAAGGAAGTCTCAAGGCCTTGGACCGCTTCAACTTTGAAGAACGTTACGATACGGCGACTGTTATTAAAGAAGGATCGGGAGTGGTTGCCTGCATTACGCCATGGAATTATCCCTTGAACCAGATCCAACGTAAGCTCACTCCAGCCCTCTTGACAGGGAACACGATCGTGGTCAAACCAGCCTCAGATACGCCCCTCACAGCCATTAAATTCATGGAAATTATTGAAGAAGCTGGCCTACCTAAAGGGGTCGTTAACTTGATCACCGGGCGGGGGAGTGAAGCTGGAGACCTTCTCGCTGGCCATGAGGATGTGGCTATCATTTCCTTTACCGGGTCAACCGAAGTCGGCCGCGGCCTCTACGATAAAGCGAGTGGTAGTATCAAGCGCCTCGTCCTTGAACTCGGCGGTAAGTCTGCTCTCATTGCCCTCAAAGGTGGCGATAAGGAACTCGCTGTGGCTAAGTCAATGAATACTGTGCTCGATAACCAAGGGCAGACCTGTGCAGCCTTGACCCGGCTCTTTGTCCCAGAAGATGAATTGGAAGACTATAAGACGGCTATCAAAGCCTTCTACGACAAAGAAGTGGTCCTCGGTGACCCAGCCGATGAAGCAACTAAAGTTGGCCCTATGGTTTCCGCTAAGCAAAAAGAAACCGTTGAAGACTATATCAAAAAAGGCAAGGCAGAAGGTGCTGAAGTCTTGGTAGGCGGAGGAAAAGTAGACCGGACAGGCTACTATGTGGATCCGACAGTCTTTGTCAATGTGACCAATGACATGACCATCGCCCAGGAAGAAATCTTTGGCCCGGTCCTCTGTGTGCTGACCTATACCGACACAGAAGACGCCATCAAACAAGCCAATGACTCCCCTTATGGCCTCTCTGGTGCTGTCGTTGGGCCAGAAGAAGAAGCCAAGGCAGTGGCTCGCCAATTGCGGACAGGTAACGTCTTCGTCAACGATAATCCAGGTAGCGATCAAGCACCATTCGGCGGCTACAAAATGTCCGGCTTAGGTCGCGAAAAAGGCTACTACGGCCTAGAAGACTACGTCGAAATCAAAGCCATCTTTGAAAAATAAAGGGTGTGAGGGCTGGCGTTTAGCTTTCGTTCACTGGAGCAAGTCACCAGAGCAGTCTGAAGGACTGCGGCGGGGGCTTGTGAAGTGACACGAAAGCTGCCAGACCGAATCCGACTATAAGGGTGTGAGAAGATGCGGTAGAAAGGGACCTCTGGCTCTTTGTGAAGAGGAGCCCTTTCTGCATCCTTGAACCCCTTCCATCCCAAGGCTCCAACTGAAGTAGAAGTTGGGGCCTTTTTATAATGGTTTTTCATTAGTAGCTGCTGACAAATAGGATTCTTTAAGCAGCTTTTCTCTATCAATCTTGCACCTGGGACGAACTTTGTTTATGATTAAACATATGACTTAAAAAGAATGGAGTGGCAAAGATGGCAATTTGGTCGAATGACTTTCATGACGCGATGTCAGAAGCGGCTTATCAATTCAATCAATCAATTCAAGTGGATGACAGACTGTTGGATGCTGACCTGCAGGGTTCAATGGCCCACGCAAAGATGTTGGGGGCCCAAGGAATTATTGAGGAAGCGGAAGCAGAGGCGCTCTACCAGGAATTGGGGCAGATGCGAGAAGACTACCGTGACGGCAAGCTAGCCATTGACTATGAGGAAGAAGATGTCCATAGTTTTATTGAAGCGGAACTGACCCGGCGCTTAGGGGATACAGGTAAGAAGGTTCACACCGGCCGCAGTCGGAACGACCAGGTTGCCACCGCCTTGAAGATCTATGTTCGGGATGAGATTGAAGTCCTCTGTGGCCTCTTGGAGGATGCCATGCTGGGCTTTGCTAAGAAGGCCCTCCAGCATACGGAAAGCATCATGCCGGGCTATACCCACTTGCAGCGGGCCCAACCCATTACTTATGGCCACTATTTGATGGCCTATGCGGAAATGCTTTTGCGGGACTATGGCCGTTTGCAGGATGTGGGTAAGCGGATTGATTTAACCATGCCACTGGGGGCTGGTGCCTTGGCGACCTCTTCTTTCCCCTTGAATCGCGATTTAACGACGGAACTCTTGGACTTCTTGACCCCATCGGCCAATAGTTTGGATGCAGTGTCTGACCGTGACTATAGTATTGAGATGCTGAGTGCCCTGTCGATTCTGGCCATGCACCTCAGCCGGTATGCGGAAGAGACGATTTTTTGGGCCAGTCAGGAGTTCCATTTCATTCACCTGAAAGATTCCTTCTCCACCGGCTCATCCATTATGCCCCAGAAGAAGAATGCCGATATCCATGAATTGATGCGCGGAAAGACGGGGCGGGTCTATGGCGATTTGATTAACGTGCTTACCCTGATGAAGGGCCTCCCTCTCGCTTATAACAAGGATATGCAGGAAGAAAAAGAAGCCCTCTTCGACGCTATCGATACCATGAAGATGATGGTGAGTCTCCTACCTGCCATGTTGGAAGCAACGGTTGTGGATGTAGATGCCATGTATGCCGCTTGTGGTCAAGGTTTCTTGAATGCGACAGACTGTGCTGATTATTTAGCTGCTAAGGGAATGCCCTTCCGTGATGCCTACCAAATCACCGGGAATATCCTTCAATACTGTAGCGAAAAGAACCTAACCCTGGAGGATCTCTCCTTGGAAGATTATAAGCGCTATGCGGATGACTTTGAAGCAGATATCTTTGATGCAATCGACTTGAAGGCCTGTGTCTACCGGCGTAATGTTCTGGGTGGACCAGCTCCTGAACGGGTGGAAGAACATGCCCAAGCCCTCTGCCAGGCCCTTGAGCCCTCCCAGACTAAGTCCTAAAATAAAATCCTAAAGTTCAGTTGACATTTGATTCAGCCGTGATATAATAACAGTTAAATTAAAGTACTCTCATAAAAGAGATGCGGAAGAGTAGCAAAGTCCCTGAGTAAAGCGAGCAGGTGGTGGTGGAAGGCCTGTCTGAAGACTCTGTGAAGCGCGCCGCATAAGCTCGACTAGATAAGATAAACTAGTTCGTGTCCGAGCGTTAATCGGCTAGAGATGTTGGCTTTGCCAGCAAGTAGAGTGGTACCGTGGATGCTTATTAACTCCGCCTCTTCAATTGGGAAGAGGCGTTTTTTTTTATATTTAAGGAGGAGTTTATTATGGCAGAGAAGGAAGTAAAGAAAGTATTAATGGCCTATTCAGGGGGCTTGGATACCTCCGTAATTATTCCTTGGATTAAGGAAACTTATGGGGCTGACGTTGAAGTGATCGGAATGACCGCCAATGTCGGCCAAGAAGAAGACTATGAATATTTAAAGAAGAAAGCTGTCAATTGTGGGGCTTCTAAATTATATGTCGAAGACCTCCGCGAAGAATTTATTACAGATTATATCTATCCTGCCATGCGGGCTGGGGCTAAGTATGAAGGCAAGTATCTCTTAGGGACCGCCTATGCCCGTCCACTAATTGCCAAGCGGATGATTGAAATCGCCCATGAAGAAGGCTGCGATACCATCGTCCATGGCTGTACCGGTAAGGGGAATGACCAAGTGCGTTTCGAGCTCGGCTTGCGTGAATTCGATCCAACTATTCAAATTATTGCCCCATGGCGGATCTGGGATATTCAATCCCGGGAAGACGCTTTTGACTATGCAGAAGCGCATAACGTTCCGCTACCGATTACCCGTGAGACGAACTACTCTAAGGATGAAAACCTCTGGCACCTCTCCCATGAAGGCTTGGACTTGGAAGATCCTAGCCAGCAACCTAAACTAGATGATATCTTAGAATTAGGGGTGTCACCTCAACAGGCGCCAGACGAGAGCACCTATGTGACCATCGATTTTGAAGCAGGAAACCCTGTCGCTGTGGATGGTGAAAAATTGGATCCCATCGCCTTAGTTGAAAAATTAAACGAACTCGGCGGGGCAAATGGGATTGGCATCCTCGATATTGTTGAAAACCGTCTCGTCGGGATGAAGTCTCGGGGCGTTTATGAAACACCAGGTGGCCACATCATCTACCATGCCCATGAAAAATTGGAAGAATTATGTTTAGACCGCGACAGCTTACAGTTTAAACAGATCCTTGCCCATAAATACGCGGAATTAGTGTATAATGGCTTGTGGAATTCACCTCTACGCAAGGCCCTCCAACAGTTTGTGGATGAAACCCAAAAACACGTCACTGGCCAAGTCAAGTTAGAGCTTTACAAGGGCAATGTGATTGATGCGGGAACTACCAGCCCTTACTCTCTTTATAATGAAGAACTGGCAACCTTTGACGAAGATGATATCTACAACCAAAATGATGCGGAAGGTTTCATTAAGCTCTTCGGCCTGCCACAAACTGCCCGGGTGCTTGCTGAAAAAGAATGGAAAAAGGACGGCAAAATTTAATGAAAAAACTAGTTAAATATAGCCTGCAGCTCCTAATGGTCTTTCTCCTCGCCTTTAGTCCACTACTGGCTGGAGCAGGGGCCTTGGTCCAAGCGGCAGAAGACCAGTCGCAAACTTCAGGGCAAGTAGCAGGCAACGACCAATTACTTGATGAAATTAAGAAGCGGGGCGTCATTAAGCTAGGCGTCAGCCCCGACTATCCACCCTTTGAGTTCTTGACCCGTGAAGGTGGCGAGAACAAAACGAAGGGGATCGATATTTCCCTAGCGGAAAAGATCGCTGATGATCTTGGGGTTAAACTGGAAATCGTGAATATGGAATTTTCCAGTCTGATGTCTTCCTTAGAGACTGGTGCCATTGATATGATTATCTCAGGGATGACTTATACGGAGGAACGGGATAAGTCCGTAGACTTCACCAAACCCTACGAGAATGCTGGCCAATCCCTTGTTATCCGCAAAGACGATACGGACAGACTCAAAGATAAGGATAGTTTCGTAGAAGGAACGGTTGTGGGGGTCCAACAGGGATCGTACCAAGAAGACCTGGCCAAGGCCTACATGCCTAAAGCCAAGCTCCTTACCATGCAACAGGTTCCTGACCTGCTCAGTGCCCTAGGAACCAAGCAAGTGGATGGGGTCTTAGTCGATGAGATTATGGCCCGGACTGCGACCAAGGGCAATGACCAGTTGACTTATGTCGATGCCAAAGTCCCACGGGAAGAAAATGACGGCAAGGCAGTTGTGATTCCTGAGAACCAACCGAGCCTAGGGGAAGCCATCAACCACACTATTGATGAAGTGGTTGAACAAGATTTGGTTAACCAATGGGCGGACGAAGCTGCGGACCAATTAGCTGCTACCGACAATGTGGATTGGATGCAGTATTGGCCTTTCTTCTGGGACGGTATTAAGACAACCCTCTTAATCTCCATTCTCTCGATTGTCTTCGGGATGATTCTGGGTTCGCTCCTTGCCGTGATGCGGATTTCTAACTTGAAATTTCTCTCTGGCATTGCAGGAGCCTATGTCGAATTTGTTCGGGGGACACCTCTGATGATCCAAGTTCTCTTTATCTTCCTAGGGGTTGGGGGCTTGCTCGGTATTAGCCCATTGCTGGCTGGTTTGATCGCTGTTTCTCTCAACTCAGGAGCCTATATTTGTGAGATTATCCGTGGTGGTCTCCAGTCCGTTCCTAAAGGCCAGGCCGAAGCTGCTCGGTCTCTCGGTTTGGACTACAAGACGACTCTCCGGAAGATTATCTTCCCACAATCCCTGCGCTCAATCTGGCCTTCACTGGGGAACGAATTTGTTACCTTAATTAAGGAATCGTCTATCGTGTCCACTATCGGCGTGGCAGAGTTGACCTTCCAAACACGTGCGGTGACCAGCCAGACCTACCAAGGCATTATCCCACTCTTTATCTCTATGGTGATCTACTTCATTATCACCTATGCCTTAACCAAGCTCCTCAACCATTACGAAAAACAAATGAACGCGAAATATAATTAAAGGGTGAGAGGGAGCGCGGGTAGAAGTGGACCTCTGGAGCAAAGACACGGAGAAGACTGCAAGTCTTCGGCAGGTCTTTGTGAAGAGGAGCCACTTCTGTGTGACCAAACCCGACTAAGAATGGTGTGAAGGCTAGCGGGAGAAATAGACCTCTGGAGCCAGAAGCCAGAGAAGGCTGGAAGCCTTCGACGGATTTTGGTGAAGAGGAGCTATTTCTGCTAGCCTGAACCCGACTAAAGGGTGTGAGCAAAGGCGTTCAGAAAGGGATGACTGGAGGCAAAGAGGATAAGAGCGGCTTTAGCCGGTCGTTCCACTTTGCTGAAGTCACTTCCTTTCTGCCTTTGCGAACCCGACTAGAAAGGGTGAGGGCAAGAGCGTTTAGCTTTGGATGCTTGGAGCAAGTTGGGATAAAGGCAAGCCATGCTTGCACGTTCCCAACTTGCGAAAGCACTCCCAAGCTGCTCTTGTGAACCCGACTAAAAAACTGGGCTTTGTCCCAGTTTTTTGCTATTTACAGTCACTTGACTTGTTAACTTCTTTAAAAATTGGTTACAAATTGGGAATACTTTTGCATTGAAAAATGAAACATGCTATCGTAGTGTAGATATAATATTGCGATAAATATTAACGGAGGAGATTGACTTGAAGAAGAATAAGAAGAAAAAGTTCAATTGGCAAAGAGTTCTAGTTGTCGCTGTATCTCTCTTCTTGATTGGGGGCGTGGGCGTCTATGCCGCCTTGCAGCAGGAACCTGTTCAAACCGCTATTGAAGACCACAAGGAGAGTGGGGCAGAGAAAGCTGTCGCCGATCTCTACTTTGATGAAGCAAAGATGTTCTTAGCTGAGGATATTAGTCAAGAAGATATCGAAGCGGCTAAAGAAGATGTAGCTAATTTGAAGGATGAAGAAGGGATTAAGGGGCAATTACAAGGTGATTTGGAAGATGTCCAAAATCGCTATGATGTCCAAAATGCGACCAACAATCTCTTTGAAAAGACCAAGGATAAGCAGCCGCTCAATGGGGCAACCTTACAAAAATGGGTCATTATCAAGGACGGTTTGAAGAAGGCTGATGTTGATAAGGTTAAAAACCAACATAAAGCTGCCTTGGAATCTAAGGAAGATGGGCTCTACGGGACGCTAGCTGACCTTGTGAAGACAGCTGAAGAACAAGCTGACAAGTTTGAGAAATTTACTAAGACCTTAAACGACCTGAAATCTGATAAGTCTTTAAAACAAGAAGACTTACAAAAAGAATTGGATAAGTTGCGTGAGGAAGCTGAGAAGGAAGAAAATCCTTATGTGACCGCCAAGATGTTAGACATGATCAGTCAAGTAGATGAAGACTTAACGGAACGGATTAGCCAAGCTGAAATTGACCAAGCCCGCAAGTCTGGTGCTTCACAAGATCAAATTAAGAAGTTAGAAGAAGAAGCTAAGAAGGCCCAAGACCAAGCTCGTGAACGGAGCGACCGTCTCCAAAAACAAGCGAATGAAGCGCGCCAACAAGCGACCCAATCTAACCGCAACCAAAGTCAAAATGTGGGCAACCGGGGCAGTCAACGTGTGACCCCGCCAAGCTCTCGTCCAGCTTCTAATAACAATAACGCAAACAACAATAATAATCGTCAAAATCAAAACAACAATAACGACAAGAAGGATGACAAGAAAGCAGAAAACAGCAAAGCATCAAATAACCAACAAAACAATGCCAGCTCTAACAATAATGCAGGTAAGAAAGAAGAAGCGAAGCCAAGTACTGACTCTTCCGCTGTCTCTTCGAAACCGCTGAACGAAAATCAAGGTTCAGCTAATCCATCGACAGCACCTTCTTCTTCCGCTTCTCAAGGGGGCGCGACTACGCCACAAACGCCACCAGAAGGCCAACCGGAAGCACCAGCTCCTAATGATACACCAGCTAATACTGGCTCAAATGCTGGGGCTGACCAAGGCGGAGCAGCTAGTGGCGGGAGCCCAGAAGCAGGCGCTGCTAGCTAAGTTGAATCTTTAATAATTTGAAAATATTTGATAAATAGCTGCTTGAACTATGGGAATTATGCTAAGATACCATATAGTAGAACAGCTTGAGGGGCGGTTTGAACCGTCCCTTTTTCTTAGGAGGATCATTATGCAAAGAAACGGCGAATGGACCAATTGGTATCGGGTCATTATTGGGGCAACTGAGGCCCTGATCTTACTGATATCTTATTTTATTTCATTCTTTATCCGCTATGGCCGTTACGTTCCCTTGCGCAATTTCCAGGCTTTCCAGGGGGCGATTCCGTGGATTTTAATTATCTTTATTGTCTTTAACTTATTGTTCGGGATCTATGTTCTCTACAATAAGTCCAAGGGGGATATCTTCTTTATTACGCTGATTATTCAAGCCCTATTGGCTGTGGTTGCCATGGTCTTGAGTTTCGTGGGGCGTTGGTTTGCTTTTCCACGTTCGGTTATTTTGATTGACTTTTTTGTGTCAACCCTCTTGATCTATGCCTTCCGGGCTCTAGTCTTTAGTATGTACCGCCGCTATGCCAGCAATAAGCGAGTGATGATTGTTGGTGAAGAAGAGGAAGTCTTTCCTGCTATCTTCAATTTCAAATCATCCAAGTCCACCCGCCATATTGTAACCCATGTGGTGATCGACCACTACTATGATAATGTGAAGGCCCGCTTGGATGAATTCGATATTGTTTACCTAGCCTCACAGATCGAAGAAGAGGAAAAACTCCGCCTCTATTCTCTCCTGATGGCGGAAGATAAAAAGCTCTTCCTTAATTCTAAGTTTGAAAACTTAGTCATGGTCAACCCTAATATCATGAACTTTGAGGATGAGTCGATTATTGAAACCTCTGACTTCAAGATTCCGGCAGATCAGGCCCTGATCAAGCGGCTCTTGGATATTATTGTTTCTCTTGTTCTTTTGATCATTGCTTCCCCGATCATGCTGGTAACGGCCCTCTTGGTGAAGCTCACCTCTAAAGGCCCCGTCTTTTACCGGCAGACACGGATCACCAAGGGCAATCGTGAATTTGAAATCTATAAGTTCCGGACGATGACAGCGACTGCGGAGGACAGCACGGGACCTGTGATTGCAACCAAGAATGATGCAAGGATCACAGGAATCGGCAAGTACCTGCGCTCCCTGCGCATCGATGAACTGCCTCAATTATTCAATATCTTGAATGGGGACATGTCATTGGTTGGGCCACGTCCCGAACGTCCCTTCTTTGTTGAGCAATTCCAAGAACAAAACCCTCACTATTACCTCCGCCATAATGTCCCAGCTGGCCTGACAGGTTATGCCCAAGTTTATGGCAAGTATGCGACGGACTTTAACAGTAAGCTCAACTTTGACTTGATCTATATCAAGACCTATTCCATTATCCTAGACTTCAAGATCCTATTACAGACGATCAAAATTCTCTTCGACAAGGTCTCCTCTTCCGGAGTAGACGAAGAAAGCAAACAAGTCGTTGACCGCGAAGCCATCAAAAAAATGAACATACAAGTCATTGACTAAACAGGGTGAGAGCAAGAGCGCTTAGACTTGAATGATTGGAGGCGCATCGAATAAGACTGACGCTAGTCAGACGTTTCGATGCGCTGAAATCACTTCAAGTCTGCTCTTGTGAACCCGACTACAGGGTGAGAGCAAGAGCGCTTAGACTTGAATGATTGGAGGCGCATCGAATAAGACTGACGCTAGTCAGACGTTTC